>CBFGNE010000383.1:0-4672 GCA_965649995.1 uncultured Mucilaginibacter sp. | reverse complement strand
CAGCGGATCATTCACCCTCATCAGCGAAGCCGTGAGCATGAACTTTTGGCCACGCATCACCATAAAATACCCATCGAACATACGCGGACAGATCTATATCCCGAGCATTAACTGGATCTTATGTGTTGGCTGTATCCTGGTATCATTGTACTTTAAAACTTCCAGCGCCATGACGGCCGCTTATGGCTTCAGTATCACCATAGCCATGCTGAGCACTACCGTTTTAATGTACTATTTTATGCGCTATGTAAAGCACTGGCGGGTGTGGTTGGTTACTATAATCCTATGCATGTTCCTTTCGGTAGAATTCTCGTTCTTCGTGGCCAACGCCGTTAAAATCGTGAAGCGGTTGTTCTTTGTTGGTTTTGAAGTGGGGCTGATATTTACCATGTACATCTGGTTTAGGGCGCGGAAGATAAACAACAGGTTCCTTAGCTTTGTGGACCTGGCCGACCAACTGCCGGTACTTACGGCTTTGAGTGAGGATAACACCATCTCCAAATTCTCTACGCACCTTATCTACCTCACAAAGGCAAATAACAGCAAGCAGATAGAACAGAAAATCATTTATTCCATACTCAGCCGTAAGCCAAAAAGAGCAGATGTTTACTGGTTTTTGCATATCGAACGCACCGATGAGCCTTTTACTATGGAATACAGCGTGGAAGAATTGAAAGAAGATAAGGTGATAAGGGTGGAGTTCCGCCTCGGCTTTAGGATACAGCCCCGTATAAATGTGCTGTTCCGCAAGGTGGTGCAGGAGATGGTGGCCAACAAACAGCTGGATATCACCAGCCGTTACCCATCTTTAAAACAATACCACATGGCAGCCGACTTCCAGTTTGTACTGATGGAGAAATTCTTATCCTACGAAAATGAGTTCAGCGCCAAAGAAGGATTTATTTTGAATAGCTATTTTGCCATAAAACGCTTGGCACAGTCAGATGCTAAAGCTTTCGGGCTGGATACCAGCGAAACCAGGGTAGAAAAGATACCATTGGTGGTAAGCCCTGTGTCCTATTTCAGCTTAAAAAAAATTGCACCCTCCGGCAACGCATAAAGTTTTTCCCTTATGATAAGCAACCCTTCCAAAACGGAAGGGTTTTTTGTTACATCCCATTTTTATTTTTAATGGTTGTTTATTTAAGATATTAATAATCAAATAGTTATAAGTATATGTGAAAACGTGGTATTGGTATTGGCATAGGTGATGAAAATAATAACACGATGATAACCATAATCCTTTTCCTCTGCTTGCTTTTGTTAAGCTGGGTAGTTTTTAAATCAATCGACTGGTTCGAAAAAATCTAACACATCATGATCGCATTATTCATCATCTCCATTGCAGTTTTCCTATACATGGTATATGTGCTGCTTAAACCCGAAAACTTTTAACCTACACACAATGAACACAGAACTATTAGGAATCATGGCCTCCTTTGTGCTAATGCTGGTCATAGGCATCCCGCTGGGCAAGTACCTGGCAAAAATGTTTGCCGGCGAAAAGGTATGGACCGATTTTATGAAACCCATCGAAAACGGTATCTACAAACTATCAGGCATTAACCCTAACGAGCCAATGGACTGGAAACAGTTTTTAAAAGCCATGATGTGTATTAACATGCTTTGGTTGGTATACGGCTTTTTTGTTTTGATGTACCAGGATAAGCTCCCGCTTAACCCCGATGGCAATCCCGGTATGACTGCCGACCTCGCCTTTAACACCATCATCAGCTTTGTGGTGAACTGTAATTTACAGCATTACAGCGGCGAAAGCGGCGCGAGTTACCTCATACAGCACTTTATATTTATGTTTCTGCACTTTACCAGTGCGGCCACAGGTATTGCCTGTGCAGTGGCATTCTTTAAAACCTTCCGCGATAAGACTACAACTAACTTGGGCAACTTTTGGCAATACTTTGTAAAAGCAATCACCCGTTTGTTGTTGCCATTATCTATTGTAATTGCATTGATACTCACCTTTAACGGTACGCCAAGCAGTTATGCCGGTAAAGACCAATTCATCTCCTTACAGGGCGATACCGTAAACGTATCGCGCGGGCCGGCTGCACAAATGATAGCCATTAAACACCTCGGTACCAACGGTGGCGGCTGGTTTGGTGCCAACTCTGCACACCCGCTGGAAAACCCAAACTATTTAACCAACATCACCGAGATAGTTTCGCAGATGATCATCCCTATAGCGATGGTACTTTGCTTCGGTTATTTCATCGGCCGTAAAAAATTGGGCTGGGTGATTTTCGGGGTAATGATGATAGGGGCCTTAATGCTTATGATCCCCAGTATCAGCAGCGAAACGGGAGGCAACCCTGCTATTGCCAAGATGGGCATCTCGCAGCCAACCGGCGCGATGGAAGGCAAGGAAGTGCGCTTCGGGCCAACAGCCACCGCTTATTGGAGTACCTTAACTACCATCGTATCCACCGGCTCTGTTAACGGCATGCACGATAGCACCATGGCCCTTACCGGTTTATGGCAACTGCTGGGCATGATGATAAACGGTTTCTTTGGCGGCTGCGGGGTGGGTGTGCTCAACTACTTTATCTACCTCATCATCGCGGTGTTTATCTCCGGCTTAATGGTGGGCCGAACCCCCGAATTTTTGGGCCATAAAGTGGAAGCGCGCGAAGTGAAGATCGCCGCTTTGATTACCTTGCTTAGTCCGTTTTTAATTATGGCAGGCACCGCAATAGCCGCCTTTGTTTTTACCAACCACGGCAATGCCGATTGGGCGGTTAAACCATCGGCCTGGTTAAATAACCCAAGCTACCACGGCTTCAGCGAAATGCTTTACGAGATGACCTCAGCCAACGCTAACAACGGCTCCGGCTTTGAAGGGCTGGGGGATAACAACATTTTCTGGAACGTAAGCACTGGTGTGTTGATGATCCTGGGCAGGTTCCTGCCAATAATTGGCCCGGTAGCCATTGCTGGCTTGCTGGCAAAAAAGAAATTCATCCCCGAATCGGCAGGTACCCTGAAGGTCGATACCGTAACATTTGGGCTGATGACTTTCGCTGTAATATTGGTACTTAACGCATTATCATACTTCCCTGCACTGGCATTAGGGCCTATCGCAGAGTTTTTTTCAATGCCTAAATAATCTGAATCATGACAACCAAATCAAATAAATTGTTCGAACCGGCCCTTGTGCAAACTGCACTGAAAGAGTCGTTTATAAAGCTGAACCCAAAGGCAATGCTGCGCAACCCGGTAATGTTTACCGTGGAGGTGGGCACTGTGATAATGGCGTACATGTGCGTTTACAGCTTTCTGCATGCCGGCCAGGGTTCGTTTGCCTATAACCTTATTATTTTCATCGTATTGCTGCTTACCCTGTTGTTTGCAAATTTTGCCGAGGCTATTGCCGAAGCACGTGGTAAAGCACAGGCCGATAGCCTCCGTAAAACCCGTGAGGAAACACCCGCTAAAGTTTTGTTGAAAGACGGCAGCATAGTAAGCAGATCGTCCAATGAACTGCGCAAAGGCGACATGTTCGTTTGCGAAACCGGCGATACCATCCCAACCGATGGAGAGATCATAGAAGGTTTGGCTACCATAGATGAATCGGCAATCACGGGCGAATCTGCCCCGGTTATCCGCGAAGCAGGTGGCGATAAATCATCCGTAACAGGTGGTACCAAGGTGTTATCAGATAACATTAAAGTAATTGTAACTACCGAGCCGGGCGAAAGCTTTTTGGATAAGATGATCGCTTTAGTAGAAGGGGCATCGCGCCAGAAAACGCCGAACGAGATAGCCTTAACTATCTTGTTGGCCAGCTTTACGCTGATATTTATCATCGTATGCGTTACGCTGAAACCTTTTGCCGACTACGCAAATACGCCTATTACTATTGCTGCGCTGATCTCTCTTTTCGTTTGTTTAATACCCACAACTATCGGTGGCCTTTTATCGGCCATCGGTATTGCGGGGATGGATAGGGCGCTGCGTGCCAATGTGATCACCAAATCGGGCAAGGCGGTAGAAACTGCCGGCGATATCGATGTATTGCTGCTGGATAAAACCGGTACCATTACCATTGGTAACCGTAAAGCCACCCACTTTTGGCCTGCTATCGATGTTTTGCCGGATGACCTGGTAAAAGCTGCGGTTTTATCGTCATTAGCCGATGAAACCCCCGAAGGCAAATCCATTGTGGAACTGGCCGTGCAGAGTAAAATGAATATTGCCACCAGCGCCCCCGCAGGTGCCGAGTTTATCAAGTTTACTGCCGAAACCCGTTCGAGCGGTATAGATACTAAAGACGGGCTGCGCATCCGCAAGGGCGCGTTTGATTCCATCCGTAACTTAACCCTAAAGGCCGGTAATAAAGTGCCTGCCGATGTGGAAGAACGCGTAAAAGCTATTGCATCAAACGGTGGCACGCCGCTGGTGGTATCGCAAAACGAAGTAGTTTTGGGTACAATAGAACTGCAGGATATCATCAAACCCGGTATAGCCGAACGTTTTGAACGCCTGCGCAAAATGGGTATCAAAACAGTAATGGTAACCGGCGATAACCCGCTTACCGCCAAGTTTATTGCTGAGAAAGCCGGTGTAGATGATTTTATTGCCGAAGCCAAGCCCGAGGATAAAATGAATTACATTAAGGCTGAGCAGGCAAGCGGCCGCCTGGTAGCCATGATGG
>CBFGNE010000382.1:0-4676 GCA_965649995.1 uncultured Mucilaginibacter sp. | reverse complement strand
GTGGGTAAACAGAAATCGGCCTTGTTGCCTATACTGCATTTGGTGCAGGCAGCATATGGCTGGGTAAGCGCACCTGCGATGGATGCCGTTGCCGAATACCTGTCTATCCAACCGATAGAGGTTTACGAGGTAGCGTCGTTTTATACGATGTACTTTTTAAAGCCGCAGGGCAAGTATATGCTTGAAGTTTGCCGCACCGGCCCCTGCGAAATAGTAGGCGCTACGCCAATAATGGAACATATAGAAAAAACACTTGGCGTAAAAGAAGGCGACGTAACCGAAGATGGCTTATTTAGCTGGAGAGGTGTTGAGTGCCTGGCAGCCTGTGGTTTTGGCCCAGTATTGCAAATTGGCCCTGAGTATACTTTTTACGAGAACCTAACTGCCGATTCGGTTGATAAATTGATTGGTGATTTAAAAGCAAAGGCGAACAACTAATGGGACGCAAACTTTTACTCGAACATATTAACGTACCCGGCATCAACACTTTTGATGTGTACCGCTCTAAGGGTGGCTATGCAGCCGTGGAGAAAGCCTTGAAAACTCTTACACCCGAAGAAGTGGTGGAAGAGGTTAAAAAATCGGGCTTGCGCGGCCGTGGTGGCGCTGGTTTCCCTACCGGGATGAAGTGGAGCTTTTTGGCCAAGCCCGAAGGTGTGGAACGTTACCTGGTTTGCAACGCCGATGAATCTGAGCCCGGTACTTTTAAAGACCGTTTTTTGATGACCTATATCCCTCACTTATTGATAGAGGGAATGATCGTAGCCAGCTTTGCGCTTGGTGCAAAAACATCATACATATACGTTCGCGGGGAAATGATGCCGCAGATACGCATACTGGAAAAAGCTATTGCCGAAGCAAAAGCAAAAGGTTTTTTGGGTAAAAATATTTTAGGGACAGATTATAGCCTGGAGCTTTATGTACAACCCGGCGGCGGCGCCTACATTTGCGGCGAAGAAACCGCTTTGTTAGAGTCATTGGAGGGCAAGCGCGGCAATCCAAGGATAAAGCCACCATTCCCGGCTATTGCTGGCTTGTATGGCTGCCCAACTGTGGTAAACAACGTTGAATCAATTGCGGCTGTTGTGCCTATCATTAACGATGGCGGCGAAGAGTATGCAAAAATTGGCATTGGCCGCAGTACCGGTACTAAACTGATCTCAGCTGGTGGTAACCTGAAGAAACCCGGCGTTTACGAAATAGACTTGGGCTTACCGGCCGAAGAATTTTTATACAGCGATGAATATTGCGGGGGCATTGCCAATGGCAAACGCTTAAAGGCGGTTGTTGCGGGTGGTTCATCTGTACCAATTCTTCCTGCCAACCTATTCTTAAAAACAGTTAACAATGAAGCACGGCTGATGAGCTACGAGTCATTGGCCGATGGCGGTTTTGTTAGTGGTACAATGATGGGTTCGGGCGGTTTTATCGCTTATGACGAAGACCAGTGCATTGTGCGCAATACCTGGAACTTTGCACGTTTTTATCACCACGAAAGCTGTGGGCAATGCTCGCCATGCCGCGAAGGTACCGGCTGGATGGAAAAGGTTTTACACCGCCTGGAATATGGCCACGGTAAAATGAGCGACATGGACCTGCTGGTTGATGTATCTAAAAAAATTGAAGGAAATACCATTTGCCCGCTGGGTGATGCTGCGGCCTGGCCCGTTGCCAGTGCCATACGCCACTTTAGGGACGAATTTGAATGGCACGTAACAAACGCCTACGAAGCAACCACACGTAACTATGGGATAGCGCATTATGCAGACCCTTTGAATGCGGTTGTTGCATAGATAAAATACTAACGACTAACAGAAGTCAATGAAAGTTACAATTGATAGTATAACAATTGAAGTAGAGCCAGGAACTACTATCCTAAACGCCGCGAGGATGATAGGTGGTGATATCGTTCCGCCTGCTATGTGCTATTACTCCAAGCTGGAAGGCAGCGGCGGTAAATGCCGTACCTGTTTGGTACAGGTAAGCAAGGGCTCTGAAAAAGACCCGCGCCCTATGCCAAAGCTGGTAGCAAGCTGCCGTACCACTGTTATGGACGGTATGGAGGTGAAAAACATATCTTCCCCGGAAGTTATTGAAGCGCGTAAAGGTGTGGTGGAGATGCTTTTGATAAACCACCCGTTGGATTGCCCGGTTTGCGACCAGGCCGGCGAATGCCACCTGCAAGACTTGGGTTACGAACATGGTGCTGCCAAAACCCGCTACGAATTCGACCGCCGCACGTTTGAAAAAATTGACATAGGCGATAAAATACAACTGCACATGACGCGTTGCATCCTTTGCTACCGTTGCGTGTTTGTTGCCGACCAGATAACCGACCACCGTATCCACGGTATCCTAAATCGGGGCGACCACTCCGAAATATCCACCTATATCACTAAAGCGGTTGATAATGATTTTAGCGGTAATGTAATTGATGTTTGCCCGGTAGGTGCATTAACAGATAGAACCTTCCGATTTAAGAACCGCGTATGGTTTACCAAACCGGTAGAGGCCCATCGCGAATGCGAGAACCCTAAATGCTGCGGTAAAGTAACGCTGTGGTATAAAGGCGAAGATGTTTTGCGCGTGACTGCACGTAAAGACGAATATGGTGAAGCAGAAGAATTTATTTGTAATACCTGCCGTTTTGATAAGAAGAAAACTGCTGATTGGGTAATAGAAGGCCCACGCAAAGTATCAAACAAATCGGTTATCAGTTCTAACCACTACGATACGCTTATGCCATTGCCGGTTGTAAAAACCAACCCGCTGTTGCAGCAAGCCAATAAAGAACAATTTGAAAGGGAGACACGCCTGTAATGGAATTAGCAGAAATAGGTATAAAATTCGCTTTGGTAGCTATCATTTTTGGTATTAGCCTGGTGGTGGCTATGTATTCTACTTATGCCGAGCGCAAAATAGCGGCATTTTTTCAGGACCGGGTTGGCCCTAACCGTGCAGGTCCCTTTGGTATTTTACAGCCATTGGCCGATGGTGCCAAGATGTTTTTGAAGGAAGAGATCATCCCGACCAACGCAACACCGTTTTTATTTATAGTTGGCCCATCGTTGGCTATTCTAACCGCTTGTATCGGCTCTGCTGTTATACCGTGGGGGCAAAATATAGTTATCGCAGGTAAAACAATACCGTTGCAGGTTACTGATATTAACGTAGGCATCCTGTACATATTCGGCGTAGTATCATTAGGCGTATATGGTGTAATGATAGGCGGCTGGGCATCAAACAACAAATACTCCCTGTTAGGCGCTATCCGCGCGGCATCGCAAAATATCAGCTACGAAATTTCGATGGGGCTTTCTATTATCGCATTATTGCTGGTAACCGGCACCCTTAGCCTTGGAGAAATTGCACAACAGCAACACGGCTGGCATTGGAATGTGATTTATCAGCCGGTAGGTTTTATCCTGTTCCTGATATGTGCCTTTGCAGAAACTAATCGTACACCGTTTGACCTGCCCGAGTGCGAAACTGAGTTGGTTGGCGGTTACCACACCGAGTACTCTTCCATGAAGTTGGGTTTTTACCTTTTCGCAGAGTACATCAATATGTTTATTTCATCGGCAGTAATGGTAACCTTATACTGGGGCAGCTATAACTATCCGGGCATGGACTACATGAACGAATTATTGGGTACAACCTGGGGGCCATTATTTGGTTTCGGTGTAATGTTCTTTAAAACGTTGCTGTTCATTTTCTTTTTTATGTGGGTGCGCTGGACTATCCCGCGTTTCCGCTACGACCAACTGATGGACCTGGGCTGGAAAGTATTGATACCTTTGGCCATTGCCAATATTGTTATAACCGGTATAGTTATTACTTTTTTTAAATTATAAGGTAGTTGATAATGGAATCATTAAGTAATAAAAAGAAAGTTTTAGAAGTA
The DNA here is from genome assembly GCA_965649995.1 of uncultured Mucilaginibacter sp. Classification (GTDB taxonomy): domain Bacteria; phylum Bacteroidota; class Bacteroidia; order Sphingobacteriales; family Sphingobacteriaceae; genus Mucilaginibacter. The sequence continues at coordinate 772 of CBFGNE010000382.1, read as the reverse complement.
AAGCCGCTCAATTTTTGGGAACGTGCTTACCTGCCTGCTATTGCAAAAGGGTTGAGCATTACCATGGGTCATTTCTTTAAAAAACCCGTTACTATACAATACCCCGAACAAAAACGCGAGTTCTCTGAAAACTACCGTGGCTTGCACTCGCTTAAACGCGACGAGAACGGTGCGGAGCGCTGTACGGCTTGTGGCCTTTGTGCATTATCGTGCCCTGCGGAAGCCATTACCATGACCGCCTCTGAGCGCCAAAAAGGCGAAGAGCATTTATACCGCGAAGAAAAGTACGCTGCTGTTTACGAGATAAACATGCTGCGCTGTATTTTTTGCGGCCTTTGCGAAGAAGCCTGCCCTAAAGAGGCGATATATTTGGATGGCGATATCGTCCCTTCGGATTACCTGCGCAAGGATTTTATTTACGGTAAAGACAAATTAGTAGAAGCACCTTTAAATCAATAACAGAAGTTTTATACCTTTGCCCCACTATTACAAGGGCAAAAGTATATTGTAAAATATAAACATGCATACATTTTACTTCATCGCGTTTTTATCTGTATTTTTCTCAATACTGGTTATTTCTGCAAAGAACCCGGTGCATAGTATCCTGTACCTCATCCTTACGTTTTTTACATTTACTATTCACTATATTTTAATGAATGCCCAGTTTTTGGCCATCGTAAACTTTATTGTTTATATGGGTGCCATACTGGTATTGTTTTTATATACACTGATGCTGATCAACCTCAACAAAGAGAGCGAACCGGTGAAGCCA
>CBFGNE010000381.1:0-4678 GCA_965649995.1 uncultured Mucilaginibacter sp. | reverse complement strand
ACCAACACTGCTTACATGCGCCAGTACCTCAATGCCCTGTGTTTTCAGCAGCAGTTTTGCCAATGCACCTGCTGCAACGCGTGCTGCAGTTTCGCGGGCAGAGGAGCGGCCGCCGCCACGATGGTCGCGGATGCCGTATTTGGTATGATAGGTGTAATCGGCATGCGAAGGGCGGAAAACATCTACATTATGCCCGTAATCTTTCGAGCGCTGATCTTCATTCGGAATGATCATAGCGATGGGCGTACCTGTGGTTTTCCCTTCGAATGTGCCCGAAAGGATCTTAACCGTATCAGCCTCTTTACGCTGCGTGGTTATTTTGCTTTGGCCGGGTTTGCGTTTATCCAGTTCGCCCTGTATGTAATCAAGGTCTACCGTTAAGCCTGCCGGGCAGCCATCTACTATTACGCCGATAGCTTCGCCATGCGATTCGCCAAAAGTTGTTATCCTGAATAATTGCCCGAATGAGTTACCTGCCATGATGATTTTAGATGTTCGATTTTCGATTTTAGATTTTCTTACCACGGCGTCATTATAAGGTACGAAGCAACCTCTAAGCTTTGCAAATCCGCTCTGCTATTTGGGAGATTGCTTCGTACCTCGCAATGACGTGGTAGTTAGCGCTTATGCTACTTTTGGCCTTTACTTTAAGCTTTTACCTCAGAATGAAACCCCACCTTTTCCAGATCGTTCCAAAACGCCGGGTACGACTTCTCTACTACATCAGCGTCTTCTATCTCCAGTTCGGGGATTAATATTGCTAATGGCGCAAAAGCCATGGCCATGCGGTGGTCGTGGTAGGTGCTTATAAACATGCGCTGCGGCAACTGTTTTTCGCTGCAATCCAGTTTGTACACCTGCCCTTTTTCTATCAGCTTAACGCCAATTTTTGCCAGTTCGGTTTGCAGGGCCAGTATCCGGTCCGTTTCTTTAATTTTTAAAGTTTCCAAGCCGGTAAAGGTAGCCTCGTGCCCCAAAGCCGCGCATACTACAATAACGGTTTGCGCCAGGTCGGGGCATTCCTTCATATCAAATATCTTGCGGAAGATGGGTTTTACTTCTTTGGTTAAATACACGCCGCCATCTTTAAACTGCGAGGTGATACCAAAGTTGGCCATTATCTCGGTAATCACGCTATCGCCCTGCAAGCTGTAAGAGGTAAGCCCCGGCAGGAATAACTCTGCTTCGTGGCTAAGTGCTGCAATAGCGTACCAATATGATGCCGCGCTCCAATCAGGCTCTACGTGTAACGATGTGGTTGCAAACTGTTGGTTGTCAATCGAAATAACATTGCCTTGCCAGGTGTGCATTATATTTGCCTCCTTAAGCATAGCTAAAGTCATTTCTACATAGGGGCGCGAGGTTAACTCGCCATCGATATGTAATTCCAAACCAAAAGGCAGCCTGGCAGCGATGAGTAATAGCGCAGTAATGTACTGGCTGCTGATATTACCTTTTATACTGATCTTACGAGTACGCTGCGCAAAGCTGCCTTTTAGTTTGACAGGGGGATACCCCTCTTGCTCTTCATAATCAATTTCGGCACCCAGCTCCCTCAGCGCATCAACCAATATCCCTATTGGCCTTTGCTTCATCCTTTCACTGCCTGTTAATATTACTTCCTCATTCCCGATGGCGTAGTACGCCGTTAAAAAACGCATAGCCGTACCGGCGGGACCGATGTTGATTTCGGATTTCGGATGTTCGATTTCGGATTTATTGAGCTTCTCATCAATTACCTCAACCTCATGTATCTCATCGGTACCAACAACTACCTTTGGACTGTCAACTGCTAACTGCCCACTGCCCACTGCAGACTGCCGAAGGATTCCCGCTAACAGAACTGCGTCTGCCGCATCAGAAATATTCTCAACTTTTACCTTGCCATCGCTCAGCGCCTCTATCACCAACGCCCGGTTGCACTCACTTTTCGATCCGGTAAGTTGTATAGTGCCATTAGCGGACTTGCCTGTTTTGGTAAGTATGATGTTATGTTTCATTTGTATATGTTTTCAGCCCCACCTAAATCCTCCCCGGTAGGGAGGACTTTTATGAAGCAATTTTCAGCCCCTCTCTCCCGGAGAGGGGTTTGGGGAGAGGCTTACGCGTGCGTTAATTTCTCTGCTGCCTGGCCTGCTTCGCTTTTATTCATGATCTCCGTTTGTTTACGGATAGATTCGCTGTGCATCAGCTCCAGCAATTTCTCGGTAAACTCGGTGCTCAGTTTCAACGCTTTTGCATAGCTGGTGCGTTTGTGTAGTATCTCGTCCCAACGGCTTACCTGCAAAATAGTGATGTTGTTATCCTTTTTGTAGTTGCCAATTTTCTCTACTATCTGCATACGCTCAGCCATTTTTTGGATCACCAGGTCGTCTATCTTGTCAATCTGATTACGCAGTTCGGCCAATTTGTCGTTCACCTCGGTGTTACGAACTTCCGGTTTGCGCAGGTGCAGGTTGGTGATGATATCGGCAAGGGCAGCAGGGGTAACCTGTTGTTTAGCATCTGTCCAGGCTACGCTTGGGTCGATATGCGATTCGATCATCAGGCCCTGCATATCAAGGTCTAAAGCTTTTTGCGAGATGTAGCCGATCAGGTCGCGGTTGCCGGTGATGTGGCTTGGATCGTTGATGATAGGCAAGTGCGGTGCAAGGGTTTTTAGGCCGATGGCAAGGTCCCACATTGGTTCGTTACGGAAAGCTGATTTCTCGTAAGAAGAGAACCCGCGGTGAATAGCCGCCAGTTTGGTAATACCCGCATTGTTGATACGCTCTAAAGCGCCAACCCACAAAGAAAGATCAGGGTTAACCGGGTTTTTTACCATTACCGGTACATCAACGCCACGCAGGGCATCGGCAATTTCCTGTACAGTGAAGGGGTTAACGGTAGAGCGTGCGCCTACCCAAAGGATATCTACACCGGCTTTTAAAGCCTCTTCTACGTGTTTACCTGTAGCAACTTCTACAGCAGTTGGCAAGCCGGTTTCTGCTTTGGCGCGTTTAAGCCACTCCAAACCAATGCTGCCGATGCCTTCAAACTCACCCGGGCGGGTACGTGGTTTCCAGATACCTGCGCGCAGGGCGCTTATTTTACCTGTTTTAGCTAATAAATGAGCGGTAGCCACCAGTTGGTCTTCTGTTTCGGCGCTGCATGGGCCGGCAATTACAAGTGGTTCGATACCTGTTTTGTTGATCCAGGTATTAAGCGGCTGTATGTTTAAATTAAGTTTCATATCGTTGTTTATTGATCCGGCTAAAATCCGGAAGTAGTTTTTTAATTATATTAGGGTATTGTTATGATTTGGTTCTATTGTTTCCTTCGGACTTTCCGACCTCTGACATCCGGCTTTATTCTATCTTCTTTATCGTGATATACTTTTTTGCTTTTGTTGGTTTTGGCAGCAGCGGCGCTACTTCTTCCTCGTACTTTTCGTATTCGCCCAAAATGTTAAAGTTGTGGGTGTATTTTAATATCTGGCGGATGCAGGCGTCGTAATGCTTGGTTTCCGTCCACTCTATGTCTACATAAAAGTTGTATTCGTTGCGTTTGCCTAAAACCGGCATGCTTTGTATTTTGCTCATATTCACATTTTCCTGCGCAAATATGTTAAGCACCTTGGCCAGCGAGCCAACCTCGTTACTCACCTGGAAACAAAGAGAGGCTTTATTGCCCGGTTTCTTCTTTGCATTTTCATGCGTGGTAAGTATCAAAAAGCGGGTGTAATTCTTTTTGTTCGATTCTATCCTGCGCTCCAGTACATCCAAACCGTAAAGCTGGGCAGCAAGGGCGTTGGCCACGGCAACGGTATCGGTAAGCTGCTCATCGCGTATGCGTTTGGCGCAGGCGGCGGTATCGTTGCTTTCTACAACTTTTAGGTGCGGGTACTCGTCAAAAAAGTCAACACACTGGCGTATCGCTATGGGGTGCGAGGTTACGTATTTCACATCCTCAAACTTTACGCCCGGCAAGGCCATCAGGTGCAGCTGTATGGGCACATAAACCTCGCCCACCACCGGGAAGCTATAGCTCATCAGCAAAGAGTAGTTGGGTAATATGCTGCCAGCGATGCTGTTTTCTATCGCCATTACAATATAATCAGCCTCGTCGTTTTTAAGTGCCTCGAAGGTTTGCTTAAACGAGTTGCACTCTACGGTGTGGATCTTTTCGCCAAAGTATTTAAAAGCGGCCTCCTCGTGGAAGGAAGCGCGTATCCCCTGTATGGCAACTCTTGGTATCTCGGTTTTCATCATTGTGTTAAAGCAAAAAAGTCCCGCCTTTTTGGGCCGGGACTTTTCAGTTTTTTGTATGTTTTGTTAGTACATATCAGTCCCGGCTTTTACTGCTAAAGTAAAAGTAGAAACCATAAAAATATGCACGTGAATTGTTCATTGTTGTTGTTATGGCGTAAATGTACAAGTAAAAATCAATTTGTCAAGAGATAATTTTATTTTTTGTTAAAAATTGTGGGTGAACAGAATTTTATTGGGTTAAATAGCGTAATTTCAGGTTAATTTAATAGTTGAGGGGCTTATTTAATATATGCGGAATTATAAAATATGGATTATTGGAATAGTAGCGGTAATTGTTGATTTAGCCAGCTATGTTTTTTTAGGCCTTGCCCATATGATGTACACCGATTTTTACGACGAGAGCCATGGAGAATACGAAAGTTGGGGAA
>CBFGNE010000380.1:0-4679 GCA_965649995.1 uncultured Mucilaginibacter sp. | reverse complement strand
CAGTACGAATTATTAAGAACTTACCTTAGAAAGTACAGCAAGCTGGCTGAGCAAGACGAATGGTTGCCCATTACCATAAGCAAAAAACTCGTCTTGGGCGATACTTCGGCAATAATTCCGCTGCTTAAGGCGCGCTTGTATAAACTGGGGGATTTTGATGGCGATACTATCAAAAATATGTATGATGCTGAAATGCAGGGCGCTTTAAAGGCGTTTCAGGACAGGCACGGACTGGCAGTTAACGGGCTTTTAAATAAGGGAACCCTGGCAGAGCTTAACGTACCATTGCAGGCCCGAATAAAGCAAATACTGGTAAATATGGAGCGTAGCCGCTGGCTTCCTGTAAGTTTAAACACTGATTATGTGGCCGTTAATATACCCGAATTTAAAATGCATGTTTACCATGCCGATAGCCTGCTTTGGAGCAGTAGCGTAGTGGTTGGTAAAACCGACCACCCCACAACAGCCTTTTACGGCGAAATACAATACATCGTTTTTAGCCCTTACTGGAATATCCCGCCGGGTATATTAACCAAAGAGATTATACCCGGAATGAAAAAGAATCACAATTATTTGAACGAGCATAACATGGAAATAATAGGATATAGCAACGGCTTGCCGATTGTGCGGCAAAAGCCAGGCAACGATAATTCTTTAGGGCTGGTGAAATTCCTTTTTCCAAACAGTTACAACATCTACCTGCACGATACGCCTTCAAAATCCTTATTCGGCGAAACATCACGTGCGTTTAGCCACGGCTGTATCCGCATAAACGAACCCGCCAAGTTTGCCGCTTTTTTATTAAAGGGCGATGCACACTGGACGGATGAAAATATTGCCCGCAGTATGCATGCTGGCAAAGAACGTTATATTACCTTAAAGGCAAAATCCCCTGTGTTTATAGCCTATTTTACAGCCTTTGCCGACCGCAGAGGGTACCTGAATTTCAGGAAAGATATTTATAACCTGGATACACGGCTGGCGGATATGCTGTTAGCCGGTGAAGAGGTGAATTAATGGATTTTGTAATGGGTAACCATGTAGAGAGGACATTTCTACTTTATTTTAGGCAGCAATATTCCGCCAATAATGAATAATCGTGGATGCCCTTTGTTGCTGATACCTTAAAACAACCAAGGATGCCGGTATCATCTGATGGCTAAAAAAAAATGTTTTTGAAGTGCCCAGAACGAGATTCGAACCTGCCTACCGGCAGGCAGGCTTGTACATCCTTGCAAATGCCACGTTTAATTGTGCCCAGAACGAGATTCGAACTCGTACATCCTTACGAATGCCACCCCCTCAAGATGGTGCGTCTACCAATTTCGCCACCTGGGCATTAAAAAAGATTTGAGATGTGAGATTTTAGATATGAGACAAGCCCTGTGCAGGCTCGATATCTTTAAGACCAAACGATCAATATGAGATGCAAGCGACGAGTAAATCTCATATCTCACATCTCATATCTCACATCTAAAATGGATGTGCCCGAAGAGAGACTCGAACTCTCAAGAGACAATTCCCAACGGCTTCTGAGACCGCAACGTTTACCAATTTCGCCATCCGGGCAATAGAACGATTTTTCCTTTAATGTACGTCGGCTTGCGGCCATGCTTACATTGCGGGCTGCAAATATAAACGTTTACCCCATCCAAATAAAAATAAATGCAAAATAAGCTGCGTTTTGCAAATACGCCGGTAAAACCTACCTTCGGGCAACCAATTATACACTTCATGATCAAAAAAACCTGCATGGCATTGCTGTTTACTATAGCATGCGCGTTTACCGCCTCGGCACAAAAAGCCGACGCAATTTTAGGCAAATGGATAAACCCAAGCGGCGAAGGCCAGGTGCTTATTTACAAAAAAGGAGATAAATATTTCGGTAAACTCGCCTGGATGAAAGAACCTAATGATGCCAACGGCAACCCCAAACTGGATGCGCTAAACCCCGATAAGGCTCTGCAATCGCGCCATAAACTGGGGATAGAGCTATTGAAAGATTTTACTTTTGATGGAGACGATGTGTACGAAGGCGGCACCATTTACGACCCCAAATCGGGCAAAACCTATAGTTGCAAAATGACAATTAAGGGCGATAATTTAAAAATTCGTGGCTATATTGGCATTTCGCTATTTGGGCGAAGCGAAAACTGGGCACGTGTAAAATGAAACTAAAAATTATCCTATTCGTCGCGTTGCCGGCATTGCTGTTCATCGGCACGAATTTAAAGGCACAAACCATCACCGCGGTGCAACAGCAACCGCTGCGCACCAGCATCCGCGGCTTATCCATAGTTAATGATAGCATTGCCTGGGTAAGCGGCAGTGGCGGCCACGTGGGCATCAGCAGCGATGGCGGCAAAAAATGGGCATGGCAACAGCTAAAGGGCTACGAGAAAAGCGATTTTAGGGATATTGAGGCTTTCTCTGCTACCGAAGCGGTTATCATGAGTTCGGGCACGCCTGCGCTTATACTAAAAACCACCGACGGCGGCGCAACCTGGCAGGAGAAATACCGTAACGCTGATAGCGTGTATTTTTTAGATGCTATGGCCTTTGCCGATAAAAAACACGGTTTTGTATTAGGCGACCCTATAAAGGGCCAGTTTTTAATGCTGGAAACAAAAAACGGCGGCCAAACCTGGGCCGAACTGTATAGCGCGCCGCCCGCCATAGCCGGAGAAGCCGCATTTGCAGCAAGCGGCACCTGCCTGCGTGCCGACGACGGCCTGCTTACCATTGTAACCGGCGGCGCCAAAAGCCGCATATTGGAAACACCCATAAGAGAGGGCTTCCCCCTTTGGTTAAATAGGCCGCTACCGCTAACCAACGGCGACCAAAGCCGGGGCGCATTTTCGGTTGCAATTGGTAAAAGCCAGTTGGTAGTAGTCGGTGGTAATTATGCTAAAGATACCCGGGCAGACTCGGTTGCTTATATTATGCCTAATGGTGCATCGCGTTTTGCCTACACCATGCCTGTAATTGGCCCGGCCGGCTATCAGTCCTGTGTAGAGTATATTAAAGGCGATACATTCCTATCCACCGGCACGCCGGGTAGTAATATCACTACCGATGGCGGTAAAAATTGGGTAAAAATTGATAGCACAAGTTACAACGTTTGCCGTAAAGCAAAAAAGGGCAACCTTGTTTTACTGGCAGGCGACAAAGGGAAAATAGGGATTTACACCCCTTAATAACTGATAATGAAAGCCTTATTTTGCGGTAGAAAATTAATTTAAAATAGACTTGCAGGCAATACCCAATAAGCGTATATTTGCACCACTTTAAACGGAAGCGCTGACAGTAGCGAAATAAGTTTAAAAGATGATTCCGTAGCTCAGCTGGTAGAGCATAACACTTTTAATGTTGGGGTCCTGGGTTCGAATCCCAGCGGGATCACTCCCTTGGGACAAACGAGAAAATATCGTTTGTCCCTTTTTTTTGCCTTGGTAACAATCTGTTTGCCACGAAAATAAAACTAAATATCCGCCTGCCTTTGCGGCTCGAACTTTCAAATCCTCAATTGTGAATTTTAATGGCAAATCGAACCGGCCATTTTTTCTATGCATAATAGTCGAGAGTATCATAACAGGCACCAATCGCCAGCGGACTAACGACTTCTGCTTCCAGTATGCGATTTGCTATTGTAGCAGCCGGTCGTTTACTACATTTGGCATGCATCACAATAGCCAATTATAAATCTTTACAAATACTTATAAAGTGCTGCGGATAACCATTAGTTTTGTATTAATTATAAACCATTTCAACCGTTTGCCATTAAGCCTTTCGTAGCGAGGGCATATTGCTATTTATTAACCGGATTTTTATAATTGCTGGCTGCTTATTTAATATTAATGCATGGCACTGATTAAAATGTAATGAGAAGAATCTATTTGCTGATATTATTTGCCGGCATTACCCTTATTAGTTACGGACAGGCACCCGTAAAGAATAAGGTACTGAAGTATTCGATGAAGGATGGGCTATCATTCGGCATTGTTAACAGCATAACCCAGGACAAAAGCGGCTTTATGTGGTTTGCTACCAGCGACGGGCTGAATCGTTTTGATGGTTCAGTATTTAAAGTATATAAAACAAACAAGGACGATTCTGCCGGGTTATCGAGCAATTTCGTCCAAAAGGTTTTTTCTGATAATGTTGGCAATGTATGGGTTTCGTCCAGGGATGGCTTAAGCAAGCTGGATACGAGGACGGAAAAATTTACACATTACAACCTCCGCAATCATAATGTCGTCAAAAACGATGTTGATAACATTGCGCAAGCGGGCGGCGGCAACCTTTGGATCGCTTCTTACGGGTCTGGTTTCTCCTACTTTAAAACCAGGAGCGGAGATTATATCAGCTATGATACAACGAATTTGCCGCAGTTAACAAGCGACCGCATAGTTGCCATACTCGAAGATTCCAAAGGTTTACTATGGTTGGGCACGCAGGATGGGGGTATTAACGTTTTTCATCAAAAAAACGGGAAACTTATCGGCAAGGCGTCCAATTTTTTGGCAGTTGGCAATAAACCGATAGGGAGGGTTAATGAGATATTTGAAGATCATTTGCATAATATCTGGATAGCGACAAGCAGCGGGCTACTGTACTATGATCGCGGCAGCGGCAATTTTACCCAGTTTCAAACACGGCAAAAAGAAATTAAAAGCAAC
>CBFGNE010000379.1:0-4680 GCA_965649995.1 uncultured Mucilaginibacter sp. | reverse complement strand
AAAAAACGCCTTAAATGATGCATTTAAGGCGTTTTTGAATCGTTTGATATATAAACTTGGCGGAGAGGGAGGGATTCGAACCCTCGATACACTTTTGGCGTATACACACTTTCCAGGCGTGCTCTTTCGACCACTCAGACACCTCTCCGTATCTTTTTTAAGGATTGCAAAAGTAGCAAACTTCTGTATAATCGTTAAATAAATTTGATGGGCATTTAACCGCTGGGGTTTTTGCAAAAAAAAACAGGCCTCGTGTTACCGAAGCCTGCTCAAACGAAAACTCTAACTCACAAAAATCAAAACTTATATACTGTATCTAAATACATATATATAGAGCGTTTGCGCCGGCAAAGGTTTAACCGGGACTAAAAAATAGGCGTTTAAGCACATTTATTTTTTAGCTATGTTTGCTGCAAATTAAACGGTTAACAACCGGGGGACTAAAAGCGATTTGTTGCAGATGCCGAACATCGACGAGATAAAAAAACCTATTGCTGCCGAAATTGATGTTTTTGAGGAGAAGTTTAAAACTTCGATGCAAAGCTCGGTACCCTTGCTCGACCGAATAACCCACTATATTGTAAAACGTAAGGGTAAGCAAATACGGCCCATGTTCGTGTTTTTCTCCGCCAGTATTAGTGGAGGTATCAACGAATCTACCCATCGGGGCGCAGCCCTTGTAGAACTGTTGCATACAGCTACCCTGGTGCATGACGACGTGGTTGATAACTCCTACCAGCGCCGCGGTTTCTTCTCTATAAACGCCTTGTGGAAAAACAAGATAGCTGTTTTGGTGGGCGATTACCTGCTATCTAAAGGCTTGCTGCTCTCTATAAATAACGGGGATTTTAACCTGCTGAAAATTGTATCTGAAGCCGTAAAGCAAATGAGCGAGGGCGAACTGCTACAGATAGAGAAGGTGCGCCGGATGGACATCAGCGAATCTGTCTATTACGAGGTTATCCGTCAGAAAACTGCGTCGCTTATTGCCTCATGCTGTGCCTGCGGGGCAGCATCCGCCGGGGCAAGCGACGAAATAGTGGAAAAAATGCGCCTGTTTGGCGAAAACATTGGCATCGCTTTCCAGATAAAGGATGATATGTTTGACTTTGGCACCGATGACGTTGGCAAGCCTCTGGGCATCGATATAAAAGAAAAGAAGGTTACCCTCCCCTTGATTTATGCATTAAACAACAGCAGCCCCGGCGATAAAAAACGCATGATAGGTCTGGTGAAAAACCATAACGACGACCCTAAAAAGATTGCCGAGATCATCACCTTTGTAAAGCAAAAAGGCGGGCTGGAGTACTCTGAGATACAAATGAAAAAGTACCAGGAAACCGCCTTCGCCATACTTGATACCTTCCCCGCAGGCGATGCACGCACAGGGTTGGAGCAACTGGTGCGCTTTACTACGGAACGCAATAAATAGCTGTTGTATAGTGCCCCTGCAATTTGATGTTGCCCAAAACTTATTAACTTCGTAGCATGCAATCCATCGATCTCAGCTTTTTAAAGCCCAGCATCTCAAACATACTGGATGTACTGCTGGTTGCCTTTATTTTATACCAGCTGTATAACCTGATAAGGGGGACGATCGCTGCCAATATTTTTATTGGGATGATAGCTATCTACTTGCTTTACAAGATTGTACAGGCATTGCACATGCAGTTGCTTACGGCGATCCTGGGCAAGTTTGCCGATGTTGGCATTATTGCTATCGTAATTGTCTTTCAGCAGGAAGTGCGGCGGTTTTTGCTGTTGGTGGGCAAGAATGCCTCGCTACAGCGAAATAAGGCCTGGTGGAAGTATTTTTTTGGCAAGGCCGAGGCGGAAAAAAACAACTATGCCCGCATAAAGCCAATTATAGATGCCTGCAAAAGCATGAAGCAAACCCGTACCGGCGCGCTTATTGTTTTTGTTAAGTATTATGATGAGCAATTTTACCAGAACAGTTGCGAGGTTGTGGATGCAAAGATATCTAAACGCTTGTTAGAGAGTATTTTTCAAAAGAATAGCCCACTACATGATGGTGCTGTGGTAATTGCCGAAAACAAGGTCAAATCTGCCAGTTGTATTTTGCCGGTTACCGAGAAGGCCGACCTGCCTGCCCAGTTTGGGCTGCGGCACCGTGCCGGTATTGGCGTAACCGAAGCAAATGACGCTACTGCCATCATCGTATCAGAAGAAACCGGCGAGATCTCCTACGCCAAGCAGGGCCGTATTAAGATGAATATTAGCTTTGCAGAACTTGAAAAGCTGCTGAATAAAGATTTTTAACCAGTAGCAGGGCAGTTGTACGAAAATTTATTTTACGTACAGCTCGTACACTTTCCGTACAACTTCGTACAGTTTCGTACAATCTCGTACACTCAAAAGGCAGTGTTCAAAAATCTGCGTTTTTCTGCGTTTTTCTTCAAAAAGCGGGAGAATAAAAGGCTCCTTTTATTGCTCATGGATGGATTAGCGTCACTTTGTCTTTCTTGTTGAAATCATCGCCAACAACCGGCATTTTGTAGAACCCGCCTATCTTTTTTACAGGCATGTTTGATTTGCCCGCCAGTACTGCCACCGGCATCATGTAGCCATCCATTTGGCCTATCAGTTTGTTTTCGGCTGGTGGCGTAGGATTGAATTTTGTAATTCGTGAATTCGCTTTATTCGTGAAATTCGTGTCCATTAAAAAGCCGCCCCACAAACGCGGGGCGGCTCCTTAAATATTGAACCAATTATTATTTCAACGGTTCGAGCGCTTTATCTGCAGCAGCAGCTGATGCGGTATCGCCCATTTTGGTGCGGGCATCTTTTGCCGTATTTATAAATTGCACCACCTGCGGTGCAATGCCAAATTGCTTGTATTTTGCGCCGAAGTCGCCCATTAATTTAATGCCTTGCTGCGCATATTCCGGGCTTTTTACGCGGCCGGTTAAGTCGGCAAACTTTGCCATCATGTTAAATTGCGTTTGCGGTTCCATTTCGGTAAAGGCCTTATATACATATGGCCACTGCGCATCGGTACCGTTTGTTGCATAAACGTTAAGCACTGCTTGCTTAAGCGCACCCTCGCCGTCGTTCTCGTAGGTTTTTGCCAGTGTAATTGCATCCGCAGGATTGATCATGCCGATGGCAGTCATGGCAGCGCCTTGTATAGCATAGCTTTGGCTGGTTAATGCCTGCTTAAATAAGTTGAGGTTGCCCGATGCTTTTAGTTTGCCCAAAGCAGTAATAGCCGCGGCGCGCACTAAATTGTTATCATCGGTTTGGGCCAGTCTAACTAAAATAGGCACGGCAGCATTGCGCACATCATCGTAACTTGTTAAGTTGGCAGCAGCTATGGCTTTAACACGCAGCCCGTAGTATTTATCCTGTAAGGCGGCAATGATAATTTTTTGCGCGGCTTTTTCACCCTGACGGGTTTTAGCGTAATCAATTGCCTCGAACCGGTCCAGGAATAAAGGTGCATTAAAGTATTGGAACGCAAATTCATCTAAATTTTTGCTTTCGGTTTTCTTAACCAACAAAATTTTATCACCGTCAACATTCACCAGGTCGGGTTTTGACGCTACGCTGAAGGTAAGCGTATCCGTTTTATCGCGCATCCATACCATATGGCGTTCTTTTTTACCGCCTGCATAAATATCTATTGCTATTGGCAACGTAAAGGTTTGCCCATCTTGTGTTTGCTGCAGGTAAACAGATTGTGTTTTACTGCCGGCATCCCATTTGTAGCCAATGGTTAATGCAGGGTGGCCCGCGCCGTAGTACCATTGATTAAAAAACCAGCTCAGGTCGCGGCCACTGGCTTCTTCCATAGCTAAGCGCAATTGCTGTGCCTCGCCATTTTTAAATGCATTGGTTTTGAGGTAGATGTTTAAGCCTTTATAGAAAGCGGCATTACCCAGGTAATTGCGCAGCATTAAAAGGATGCGCCCACCTTTTTGATAGGTAACCACGTCAAATACATCTTCTTTATCGTTATAGTGGAAACGTACCAGGTTTTTGTTTTTAGCATCCGGCTGGGCAAGGTAGTTTTGCATAGCTTGCAAGCTATGGGCATCGCCTTCATCTTTACCATATTTATACTCCGCCCAAATGGTTTCGCTAAAATCAGCAAACGACTCATTTACGGTTAAGTTGCTCCAGCTTTCGGCAGTAACATAATCGCCAAACCACTGGTGAAACAACTCATGTACAATAGTACTGCGGCCCCCATCATAATAACGGTCGGCAAGTTCGCGTTTGGTGCCTTGTACGTAAGCGCCGTGCAGGGTTGCGCTGGTGTTTTCCATGGCGCCGCTTACATAATCGCGTACTACAATTTGCGCGTATTTGTACCAGGGGTAATCAACACCTAAAGTTTTGGAGTAAAACTCCATTACCTCCGGCGTAAAGCCGAAAATATCTTTGGCGTAAGGCGCGTATTTTGGCTCCAGGTAATAGTTCACCTCTTTATTGCGCCATTTGTCTTTATAAATTTTAAAATCGCCAACGGCCATCATAAACAAGTAGGGCGAGTGCGGCAATTCCTGTTTCCAGGTATCGGTACGGGTACCGTCTTTATTTATTTTTTGCAAAGCCAGGCGCCCGTTCGATAGCGTTACGTACTGTTTAGGCACCGTCATGCTGATCTCTTCGGTTGTTTTTTGGTTTGGCTTATCAATTGTTGGGAACCAGGCCGAC
>CBFGNE010000378.1:0-4690 GCA_965649995.1 uncultured Mucilaginibacter sp. | reverse complement strand
CGGCTATCAAACCACTCAATGGCTATTTGGTTGGTATTCGCAAGGCTTTCGTCAACTGCCCAGCCTTGTATCAACTTAAAGGCGTTCCATATTTTGTTGCCGAAATTCCGGCCTTGTTCGCAGTAGCTATCGTCAAACATCAGGTCGTTGCCGGCAGGCGAGCAAAGCAGCATGCCTACACGTACGCCATCGGCACCGTATTTTGCCATCAACTCCAAAGGATCGGGCGAGTTGCCTAGTGATTTCGACATTTTTCGGCCCTGCTTATCCCTTACAATACCGGTAAGGTAAACGTTGCTGAAAGGCTTTTGCCCCCGCAGTTCGTGGCCCGACATGATCATCCTGGCCACCCAGAAGAACAGTATCTCGGGTGCGGTAACCAAATCGTTTGTTGGGTAATAGTAGTTTATTTCGGCATTATCCGGGTTGCGCACGCCATCAAAAACCGAGATAGGCCACAGGCCCGAGGAGAACCAGGTATCCAGTACGTCGTCTTCCTGGCGCAGATCGTTTAGGGTGAGTGGTGAGTGATAAGTTTCGTTGGCGATAGCCAAAGCTTCTTCCTTTGTTTTGGCAACCACGTATTCGCCGTTGGGCAGGTAGTAGGCCGGTATTTGCTGTCCCCACCAAAGCTGGCGGCTGATGTTCCAGTCGCGTACGTTCTCCATCCAGTGGCGGTAGGTGTTGATGAACTTCTCGGGGATCAGTTTTACCTCTCCGTTTAAAACATAATCCAGCGCCGGCTTGGCCATCTTCTGCATTTTGCAAAACCATTGCATGCTTAGTTTTGGTTCGATAACGGCGTTGGTGCGCTCGCTAAAACCTATCTGCGAGGTATAGTCCTCTGTTTTGGCTAATGCACCGGCTTCTTCCAGCAACACCGCAATTTTTTTTCGGGCAGCAAAGCGGTCCTCGCCAATTAGTATTTGCGCTTTATCGTTCAGCGTGCCATCATCATTTAATATATCAATGATCTGCAGGTTATGTTTTTGGCCGAGGGCATAGTCATTCAAATCGTGCGCCGGGGTAACTTTTAGGCAGCCGGTACCAAAATCCATGGTAACATATTCATCCAGGATGATGGGTATCTCGCGGTTTATCAGCGGGATAAAAACACTTTTGCCATGCATGTGCAGGTAGCGCTCATCATTAGGGTTTACGCATATTGCCACATCGGCCATAATGGTTTCAGGGCGGGTGGTGGCGATGGTGAGGAAGTCCGAAAGATTAGCTTCGGCCCTGTCTTGCGGACTCAAAGCATAGCGTATGTAATACAGCTTCTGGTTTACCTCTTTGCGGATAACTTCCTCGTCGCTTACGGCGGTGTTCCCTTGCGGGTCCCAGTTTACCATGCGTACCCCGCGGTATATAAGGCCCTGTTTGTGCAGGCGAACAAAGTAATCGATAACGGCTTCGCTCATATCCTCGTCCATGGTAAACTTTGTGCGTTCCCAATCGCAGGATGCGCCGAGTTTCTTCAGTTGATCCAGTATAATGCCGCCGTATTTCTCTTTCCACTCCCAGGCGTATTTTAAAAACTCCTCGCGGGTAATGTCTTTTTTGTTGATGCCGCGTTCCTTTAGCATGGCCACAACTTTGGCTTCGGTAGCAATGCTGGCGTGATCTGTACCGGGCACCCAGCAGGCGTTTTTACCTTTCATACGGGCACGGCGGATGAGTACATCCTGTATGGTATTGTTTAGCATATGCCCCATGTGCAGCACGCCGGTAACGTTTGGCGGCGGTATCACAATGGTGTATGGCTCGCGCTCATCGGGCACCGAGCGGAAAAAATTGTGTTGCAACCAGTAACTGTACCACTTTTCTTCGGCTTCTTTTGGGGAATATGTTTTAGCAATGATCATAGCCCGCAAAAATAACTATTTGCGCCAAATTGTTAAGGCTTAAAGCAGATAGAGTTTTGCGTGCGCACTACTATTAAGAATGACTATTTATAAGCCTTGCTGATAATAATATAAATGCGCAGTAGTTTATAATGTATATCGCAGCACAGATATGAAAACAATTCAACTCAACCGTTTACTGGCAGCTATGCTAAAATTATCGAGGTTATCGGTGGTGATTAAGTGGTTTAATAGGTAGGGACTATACCGACTCCAGCGTGCGTAATGCCGTTATAGCAATATCATTTTCGGGATATTGCCGCAACACATCCTTATATATTTCAATTGCTTCCGCCCCTCTTTTAGTTTGGGTTAAACAAAATCCAATATTGCATAAAGCCATTTCTCGGTACGTTTTCTTTGAAGCGCTAAGCATAGTTATAGCGCGGTATTTATCCACCCAGGCATTATCGGTAAAAAATTGGGTGCTCTTTTTAAAGCTGGCCATAGCTGCTTCGTAATTCCCTTTCTTAAGCGTGTTGATAGCTTTTCGATGCTCTGAGGCAACTAAGTTTCGCAGGCAATAAATAATAAAATAATAAACCACCACCGCACCCAACATTACGGCGAATTCGTCCTCAACAGAAAATATGGAGAACAAGTAGAAAAGAGACAGCAACAACAATAACCGTGGGATCATATAATACCATATTTGTTGCGTACGAGCAAAAGGTGTAGGTGAAGAGGCCATAAATTATTAGCAAATAAAGTTAAAAGGTATAAAATATTACCGGAATTTGGCACTACAATCTTTACCCCCATCCAACATTCCCCTCTCCCATCATTCCACCCAAACTATTATCTTTGCGGCCACAATACGCTATGATAATTAATCAGTTTTATGATAAGGGCTTGGCCCACGCATCTTATGCCATTATCCGCAATGGCCGCATGGTGGTGATAGACCCCGCCCGCGACCCGCAGCCTTACTACGATTTTGCCGGTATACACAGCGCCGATATTTTGGGCGTGATAGAAACCCACCCCCATGCCGATTTTGTGAGCTCGCATCTGGAGATACACCAAACTACAGGCGCTGTTATTTACGCAAGCAAGCTTGCTGGGGGCACCTTCCCGCACGAAACCTTTGATGACGGCGACGTGATACAACTGGATGATATTAAGCTAAAAGCCATCAACACCCCCGGGCACTCGCCCGATTCTATCTGTATTTTACTGGAGGATGAAAAAGGCAAGGACTGCGCCATATTTACCGGCGACACCCTGTTTGCAGGCGATGTAGGGCGCCCCGACCTGCGCGAAACCGCAGGAAACATCACTGCGAAAAAAGAAGAGCTTGCCCGCGATATGTACCACAGCACCCGCGAAAAACTGATGGTATTGCCAAAGGATGTTACGGTTTACCCGGCACATGGCCCCGGTTCGCTTTGCGGTAAAAGCATGAGCCCCGACCTGCAAACCACCATTGGTAAAGAGTTGCGCGAGAACTACGCGCTGCAACTGATGGACGAGCTGAAATTTGTGCAAACCCTTATGGCCGACCAGCCCTTTATGCCAAAATACTTTGGCTATGATGTAGAGTTGAACAAAACCGGCGCACCAAACTTTGCCGAAAGCATCAACAACGTTGTTAAAGCTGTTAATAATATCGAATTAGAAAAAGGCGTACTGGTGATAGATATCCGCCCAAGCGTTTTATATCGCAAGGGGCATATAAAAAACAGCATCAACCTGCAGGATGGCGAGAAGTTTGAAACCTGGCTGGGATCGGTAGTAGGCCCTGATGAGGCGTTTTATTTGATAGCCAATACAGATGAAGAACTGGATGTCATCATTCGCAAAACGGCGAAGATCGGCTACGAAAAAAACATTAAAGCTGCCTTGCTTACGCCGGATAGTGCTACGGTAAAATCTGCTATTATAAACTTAGGCGAATTTAAAGCCCACACCGGCGATTATACCATTATAGATGCCCGCAACTGGGCAGAAATTAACGCTGGTAAATTATTTACCGATGCCTTAACCATCCCATTGCCCGAACTACGCGAGCGCATAAGCGAGATACCTGCCGATAAACCCATTGTGGTGCACTGCGCCGCCGGTTACCGTTCCGCCGCCGCATCGGGCATTATAGCTGCCAAAATTAAAGCTGTCCCAGTTTATGATTTGAGCGAAGCAGTGAAGGAGTGGGTTTAGTTCATAGGTGATCGTTCATGGCGGAAGCCACAATCAATCATCAGCTATGAAGTTTTCAGCAACTATGAACCATCATCCATGAACTATGAACTTTTTTACTATAATTGCACCCGAAGATTATGTCGGACGACGCAGTTGTAAAACGGATAAAGGTTATTGTTAAGGAGCATGGCGGCCAGCTTGCACTGGCAAATGCTATTGGGGTAGACCAGGGCTTCATCAGCAAGGTGATCAATAAGAAACAGGACATTAGCTATTACCTTATCCGCAAACTTTGTTTCCAGCTTAAATACTCGCCCGAATGGCTCATCCTCGGCACCGGCGAAAAAAACATCCACAAGCCCGAATCTGCCAAACTCATCACCGAAATACAAATGCTGCGCACCGAGGTAGACATCCTCCACGCCCGCATGCGTGCTTACGAGTTGGAATTGCAGGAAATTAAGCAGAACAGCCCGCAGCAACAGGTTGGGTAATTTCTTTACTTCAATAGCTTATTCAAGTCCGCGTACGCGATTATCCCCTTAGCAAAGTGAAAGGTGTCGGTATTTTTTATTTCTGATGCAGCATTTATGAGGGCTCCGTACGCTGCACGCGCTAATGACGAACCCAAACTTACCCTTTTTACA
>CBFGNE010000377.1:0-4696 GCA_965649995.1 uncultured Mucilaginibacter sp. | reverse complement strand
GTCACCGCGCTTGCGGCCAACCTGGTAGGTGGCGCTTTTGCGTTTAAGCATAATACCCTCGGCTGTCATTGCGCGCGATTGCTCGCGCGTGGCTTCCAGTTCTTCCCAGCTCTTGAATGGCACCAGTGATGATATCCTGAAAACATCCGGGTAAGGTGTTTCCTGCTGCAATTGTTCTAATATCAGCCTGCGTTCTGCCTGTGTTTTTGTGCGGATGTCGTCGCCATCGTATTCCAGGCAATCGTAAGCTATGACCGCCACGGGGCTATCCGCCAATATTTTTTTGCTGAGGTTTTTACGCCCGATGCGGGTTTGCAATACACTGAAGGGCATGGGTAAGCCGTTTTGAAAGCTCAAGATCTCACCATCCAGCACCGTGCCGTCCGGCAACGCATTTAAAAATGGGTGCAGCTCCGGGAATTTCTCGGTGGCTAAATCCTCGCCGCGGCTCCAAATAAATATCTGACCGTCGCGTTTTATCATTTGGGCGCGGATACCATCCCATTTCCACTCCGCCTGCCAATCTTCTGCAGCACCCAGGGCAGCGCCGACTTCCTCTGCCGATTTCCGCTTTTCGGAAGTCTCCTGTATGGGATAAGCCAAAAAAAAGGGATACGGGCGCGAGATATTATCTGCCGCGTTTTGCTCCTCTATTAACTGCGAATAAGTATAATCTTCCGGCATCCAACTGCCCATAATGCGGTGGGTAAGGGCGGGGGCTTCTATCCCCGTAATATCCGCCAGCGCCTTTATCACCAGGCTTTGCGATACGCCCACGCGGAAGCTACCGGTAAGCAACTTGTTGAACACAAAGCGTTCCTGGCTATCCAGCATCGCCCAGGATTCCATTAGCCAGAGTTTTTTCTCGCCCTCGGTTTTATCGGCAAGCGCGTTTATCTCGGCAATCCACTCGGTTAAAGTTTTGCTGCTGCTGTTTTGGCTTTCGGGCATCAGCAGGCTCATTGTTTCGGCAAGGTCGCCCACTACATGGTAGCTTTCCTCAAAAAGCCAGACAGGGATATTGGATGCCTCCATTGCCCAGGTACGCACGAGGGTGGAATTGATCTGCCGCTTGGGCCTGCGGCCGGTGAACAGCGCCAGCATATGCATTTTATCAGTATCGGGTACGCCGTTGAAATAATCCTTTAGCACCTTAACTTTTTCGTTGGTTTTATTGGTTTCGTCTAATGAGAGGAAGAGCTGGGCGAAGGCTTTCATAGTACAGCCCCTCCAGCCCTCTCTAAATCGCCCCCGGTAGGAGAGACTTGAAAAGTATCAGTCGTTTCTAAAGACTCCTCCCCTTCCGGGGGAGGCTGGGTGGGGGCTGGCGCTTCTGTATCTTCCTCCTCGCCGCCATACAAGGTATGCACCTCATGTGCATCGAAACCTATCTCGCTCAAATACCTGCTAAAAGATGCCGTATAGCCATGCGTTAAGTAAACGCTTTCGCAACCCGTGGCATCAATAGCGCTAACCAGCCCGTTCCAATCGGCATGGTCGGATAGTACAATGCCCCTATCCGCAGCGCGGCGGCGCTTGGCTCCGCGGATTGCCATCCAGCCACTGCAATACCCAAAACTGTAGGGTGCAAACTTGCGCATCCAGGGCGTACCAACAGATGAAGGCGGCGCCAAAATAATACCCTTGCGCACTTCTTCTTTAGAAGAATCGAACGTTATGCGTTCTGTAGGATTCAATACTACGCCGTTTCGGCGAAGTGCCTCGTTGGTGTTTTCGATTACGCCATGCGTGTAAACCTTTCCGTTATTTAAGTCGAGGTTTTGGAGGATTCGCTGTGCTTTGCCTAACGAATAGCCAACCACAACCGTGGCCACTCCATTTTGCAAATTGGTTTGCCACCATTTGTTCACGTCGGCAAATATCTGTGCTTGTGGTTTCCAGGTGTAAACAGGCATGCCAAAGGTACATTCCGAAATAAAGTGATGACATTTTACCGGTTCAAAAGGCGTAGAGATGCCATCATCCTCGGTTTTGTAATCCCCGGATACCACCCAAACCTCGCCCTTATATTCTACCCGTATCTGCGCCGAGCCTATAACATGCCCTGCAGGATGCAAAGATATCTGCACGCCGTGTTTGTTTACCGTTTCGCCGTATTCGATGGTACGCAGGTTGATATCGCCAAGGCGGTATAGCATTACCTCGCGCGAGAGATGGTGCGCCAAGTAATTTTTATGCCCGAAGTAGGCATGGTCGGCATGGGCATGGGTTATTACGGCGTCGTCCACAGGTTTCCATGGGTCGATGTAGAATTTCCCCTGTGCGCAGTAAATCCCGCTATCCGTAAATTCGAGCAATGGTTTTTTTGGCATATGAGGTATAACCGCTTATGCCTCATTTTAGTTTTAACCGGCCTAATCCGCTTCCGGTATTTTAAAAAGGCAGCCTTCCAGCCGCTCGTCTACCCGCAACTGGCAAGAAAGGCGGAGCGTGTCATCCACAAAAGGCAGCGTATCTAAAATATCAAGCTCCGCATCGCTGATGGGCGGTAATTGCTCCATGCCTTTTAATACCTGGACGCGGCAGGTTGCGCATAGTGCCATACCGCCGCAGGTTGCCAGTATATCGTACTCGCTGGCTTTTAGTACTTCCATCAGGTTCAGGTTTATTCCTTCGGGTACTTCAACGGGCACTTGTGCACCGTCGCGGCCTTCTACAGTAAAGCTTATCATGCCAGTTCGGTTATGCCGTAAACGGTGGTGTATTTAAAGGTTAAACGCTGGTTGGGGTAAACATACTTAAACGCGCTTTGCGCCATCAGCGCCGCCTCGTGGAAACCACATAATATCAGCTTCAGCTTACCGGGGTAAGTGTTGATGTCACCGATAGCGTATATGCCATCCACATTGGTGCTGTAGTCGCGGGTGTTTACCGTAATGGCGCTCATCTCTATATCCAGCCCCCAATCCACAATCGGGCCCAGCTTTTGGCTAAGTCCAAATAACGGAATAAAATTATCTGCAGGCAAATGAATAGTTTGGTTATTGTGCCCGGTAATACTCACTTGCTCTAAATGCCCTGCGCCATCCAATGCCACAACCCGTGATTTTAACAGCAGGCTTATCTTCCCGCTGTGGGCAAGTTCGGCAACTTTTTCGGCAGCATCTGGCGCACCCCTAAAGGTGTCGCCACGGTGTACCAGCGTTACTTTATTGGCAATATCTGCCAAAAATATGGTCCAGTCCAAGGCGGAATCACCGCCGCCGGCTATCACAATATTGCGCCCGCGGAATGCTTCAGGGTTGCGTACGGCATACATTACGCCCTTACCCTCAAACTCTGCAAGGCGGTCAACTTCCGGCTTGCGGGGCTCAAAGCAACCTAAGCCGCCGGCTATTACCACTACCTTGCAATTAATAAGGGTGCCTTCGTTGGTGCCTATTACCCAGGTACCATCGTCCAGCTTCTCCAGCGTCTCCACTCGTTCGCCAAGCGTATAACCCGGATGGAAGGGTGCTATTTGTTCCGATAGCTTATCAACCAGTTCCTGCGCGTTTACCGTTGGGTAGCCGGGGATATCGTAAATGGGTTTCTGCGGGTATATTTCTGATAGCTGCCCGCCCGCCTGCGGCAGAGAATCAATTAAATGGCAGTGCATTTTTAGCAGGCCTGCTTCAAAAACGGCAAACATACCAGTTGGCCCTGCGCCGATAATACCTATATCTGTAGTGATCATGGTGGTAATTATTAAGATTCGAGGTTTTGATAAATTTTATTCAGTATCGTTTTTAGCTGCTCATAATCCTGCTCGGTAAGGTTCTCCCATGCCTTCATGCGGATCTCATCCACCCGGGGCGAAAGTTCCAATAGGGTTGCTGTGCCCGCAGCAGTAAGGTGCACCGTGAAACTACGGCGGTCCTCTTTATGGGTAACGCGCTCTGTTAGGCCTTTTTTGCAAAGCAGATCGATGATGCGGGTAAGCGTTGGGTTGTCCTTCCCCGTTATTTCAGCGAGCTCTTTTTGTTTGAGGTATTTATCATTATCCAGGCTTTTTAGTATAAGCCATTGGTCTACCGTTATGTCAAAATTTCCCGATGCGAATTTTTGCTGTGCATAACCCTTTACCCGGCGCGCGGTGCGGTCCAGCAGGTAAGAATAGCTATCAAATTTTTTATTTGTCATACTAATTATTAGCATGACAAAGTTAAAATTAAATTACCAGAATAAAACAAACTTGAGGCAAATAATTTTCGGGAACATCACAAAAATAAAACGCCCCGTTCGGGCTAACCAAACGGGGCGTAAAAAACTATTGAAGGGCTTTATTTGATGATGGTGCTCACCTTGTTATCCAGGGTAAGGTAATCCGTAAGTATTTGCCCGGCTTCGCGTTTCAAAAAGTCAAGATCTTCGTTCTTTGGTTTTGCCTGCCCTTTGGTTAATGCGGGCAAGCCCAAGGCTACACGGCGCAGGTTATTTTGTTCAAAAGCCTTCTTCTCGTCAGCATCGCGCTGCTCTTTCAATTGAGCTTCGTTTAGGGTAACGCTTTTTTCCGCATCGCGTTTTTTCATTTCGGCAATATCCTGCAACAGGTATTTAAAGCTCTGGCTGCTGCTCATACGCTGGTCATGCAGTTTTTTAAGCTGTGGTATTACCGCAGTAAAGTCGCCCACTTTAGTGTAGTCTGTTTTAGGGATAACATCATAAGGCATAGCAGATGGCTCGGTATCCTCGC
>CBFGNE010000376.1:0-4699 GCA_965649995.1 uncultured Mucilaginibacter sp. | reverse complement strand
CAGTTATATCTGGGGGATTATGGCTCGTTTACATGGTAGGCTTGGAGAATGCTACTAAACTAACAAAAGATGGGTGGGAGAGTAGAGCTGAGCGGAACGGATGGATATGTGGAGATGCTATACCTGGGGGGCAATGTTGCAAATGGAATTACCGAAATATGGTAGATCAAGAAGCTATTTAAGCCCTGTAGGCAAAATGCTGACAGCTGTCCATCCACCGTCGATAATTATGCTTTGACCGGTAATATGCCGTGCTTCTTCCGACACCAGGAACAGCGCGGTATTTGCAATATCGGTTACGCTGGCTGGCCGGCCCATGGGGGTAATTTCTGTCCACACGTGTTCATAATCGGCTTCCTCGGTGGTGCGCTCGGTTAACGTTGCGCCTGGTGCCACCGTGTTTACTGTTATTTTGTATTGTGATAGTTCTATCACCAGGTTTTTTGCCAGCATTTCTAAGGCGGCCTTGGTCATTGCGTAAGCTGCAAGGCTCTTTAGTGCCTGGTGCCCGACTACTGATGACGTAAATAAAATAGAGCCGCCATTATTCTGTAGTTTCATTTGCCTCGCTGCAGCCTGTGCTAAAAAGAAAGGCCCGCCAAGATTAACCTGCATTACTTTTGAGAACGATTCCTTAGGGTAGGTTAGGAAATCGCCGTAAAGCGTTATGCCGGCATTAGCGATAGCAATATCAAGGCTACCATACAGGGCAACTGCAGTATCAACCATTTGATTTATAATAGCCACATCGCTCGAATCGCCCGCCAAGGCTATGCAATTGCCACCTTGCCTGCCGTTGATTGTTGCTGCTGCTTTTTCGGCCAGAGCGGCATCAATATCGTTCAGTATAACATTTGCACCCTTATCCGATAGCATGCGGCATATCTCGAACCCAATGCCCTGCCCGGCACCGGTTACTATCGCAACTTTATTTTTAAAATTCATAATAAAATAAATTAGTGGGAATCTCTTACCACATCACTACCCCATACATCTACCAGAAAATCAATATCGGTACCCAAACGCGGCTGTTGCATACGGGCGCGTTAAACAAACCCATTTTTCCCTTTACGGCCTAACCATACCCGGTCATTTAGTCCTGCTCGTTCATTTTATTTATTTAGGTATTGGGTACGCAGCCGGGAGGTCACTATTGGGTAAATATACTTATCAATGGTTATTAATCAAATTAAGGTAATGGTTAGTGGGAATTCCTTGCTAATTTGAACAGAAGACGGTATGAGTTTTGGCAATAACCAATCTCTTTTTGCGTTTGGCAGCGTTCGGCATGATGCGCGAACGCCCGACTGAACATTATTTCAAACAGACAGTAACGGCATAGCCTTTAAAAGTGATTAGCCGGAGTTTTAAGAGCGAACAGGATGTGACTTGTTGTGAAGCTCTTTTAAGGCCTGTATCAATAGTTCAAGGTTTACCGGTTTGGATAAATAGCCATCCATGCCCGCGTTAACGCAATTATCGCGGTCTTCCGTTAAGGCGTTTGCTGTCATAGCTAAAATCATCGTTTTTGCTCCATAATTTTTGCGGATAAGCCGGGTGGCTTCCAGGCCATCTATATTGGGCATTTGTATATCCATTAATATGATATCGTATTGCTTTTTACCCATCATATTCATCACTTCCTGGCCGTCGTTAGCTAGGTCGGCCTGATATCCCAACTTATTTAATATCCGGGTTATAAGTTTTTGGTTCATTAAATTATCTTCAGCTACCAACATTCTAAAGGGGTAATCCAGTGCAAATTGTTCAGATAGCAGCGATTTTTTCTTATCGGCCTCTGGTAAGGTTTCTTTTCTTAACTCGGCCTGTACCACATCATATAAGGCTTGCTGCTTTACGGGCTTGGTTAGCACTGCGTTAAACAGGTGGGGGTAAAGCTTTTTGCTTTCGTTCCCTATTGAGCTTAAGAGGATAATTGGCTGACTGTTGGATATGCCTTTTATTTGGGTGCTTAGCGTTATCCCATCCATATCTGGCATTTGCATATCGGTGATGATAAGGTCTATTTTGCTGTCATTTTTAAGGATACGTAATGCGTCCTGTGCTGACGATACTGCTGTGACGATCATCTTCAGCTTTTCGAGCTGAATTTTTAAGATTCTTAAATTTGTAGGGTTATCATCGATAATAAGTACGTGTTTTCCAAAGCAGGCCGTTTTGTTTTCATCTTCAGCAACCGGCTGTGCTGCCGCCCCCTCTTTACAACTAATGTTAAATGTAAAGGTACTGCCGATGCCCTTTTCGCTCTTAACGTCAATTTTGCCCCCCATTATCTTAACCAGCCGTTCGCTTATCACAAGCCCAAGCCCGCTACCGCCATACTTGCGTGTTACAGATGAGTCTATTTGGTTAAAGGCTTTAAACAGGTGCTCAAAATGTTCGTCGGCTATGCCAATGCCGGTGTCGCGTACGGCAAAGGTGAGTTGAAGGCGTCCGGCGCCTAATTTGGTACCGGTAACACCCAAATAAACCTCGCCTTTATGCGTAAACTTTATGGCATTACCAATAAGGTTTATCAGAACCTGGCGCAACCGCATACTGTCGCAACGGATATCCGCGGGGATATCATCAGCAATATGATAAACCAGGTCTATGCCGGCTTGTGCAGTTTTAGAAGCAAAAAGCTCAAGTACATCTTCGATACATTTTCGTAGTTCAAAATCATGATCATCGAGGCTAAACTTGCCCGATTCTATCTTGGAGAAATCAAGGATGTCGTTAATCACCGTCAACAATGATTCACCACTATTCAATATCGCATCATTGTATTCGCGCTGCTCGGTATCCAGTTCGGTTTCTGCCATCAGCGCGGCCATGCCCAATACACCATTCATGGGCGTGCGTATCTCGTGGCTCATGGTGGCCAAGAATGTACTTTTAGCCAGATTGGCTTTATCTGCTTCTTCGCGTGCCCGGGCCTCCTGCTCTTTTTGTTTGTATAATTCTTCCGATTGAGATTGCAGTTCTTCAGATTGGGCCTGCAATTCGCTTGCCTGAATCTGTAATTCCAGGTTAAGGGTTTTAAGGTCGAGCGCTTGTCGGCTAATTTGGTTGGTACGTTCGGCAACCTGTTGTTCGAGATGAAGTTTTTGCCTTCTGAAAAAGTTAAATCTTAGTATGTATAACACATAGGCTATTCCAAAAAATAAGATGACTGCCACCGTTCTGAACCACCAGGTCATCCAAAATGGCGGCAGGATAATTACCTTAAGCCTGGTGGGGATATTGTTCCAAATGCCGTCGTTATTGGCCGCTTTAACTAAAAAGGTGTAGGTGCCAGGGTCGAGGTTGGTATAGGTTGCGCTGCGTTGGTTGCCCACATATCGCCAGTCGGGGTCGAAGCCCTCCAGTTTATACGCATAAGTGTTTTTTTGAGGGACTGTATAATCTAATGCAGAAAATCCGATGGTAAACACTGATTGATCATGCTGTAAAGTAACCTCCTTTGCCGTGAGTATGCTTTGTTTTAGCGGGGAGTTTTTTGAATATGTTTGCACGGGTTTGTTAAATAATTCAAAGCCGCTGAGCACTACATTAGGCTTATTTAAATTAAAGGTTATATTATCAGGACTTATGATATTAAACCCATTTATGCTACCCACTGCAATTTGCCCATTTGGGAGTTTTGCACCGCTGCCTAAATTAAACTCCTGGCTTTTTAAGCCATTGTGCATATCAAATGTTTTTGTTGGAGTTTTTGAAACAGGATCAAAACGCGTGATGCCTTTTAAAGAGCTGAGCCATAAATATCCCTGTTTATCACCTGCGATGTAATTAATGGTATTATTAATCAATCCATTCTCTTCGGTATAACTTGTTATTTTTTTTGTTTTGTAATCATAGCAGTTAAGTCCACCTTCCATAGTGCCTATCCACATATGGCCTTTGCCATCCTCGTAAAAGCAGCTGATCACATCACTGGTAAGGCCGCTGTTTTTACTGTTAATGTGGGTGAATTTGTGCGATTGCTCATCATAAACCGAAACACCATTGGAATACCCTCCCATCCAGATATTACCATTTTTGGCACAATACAGGGCTTCGATGCCATTATCGGCTATCGAGTTGGGGTTCTTATCATCGTGAATGAATTTTTTAAAGGTCTCGGTTTTAGGATCAAAAACGCTTACTCCGCCAGCATTGGTGCCTATCCATATCTGGCCCAAATTGTCTTCAGCCAGGGCATAAACAGAGGCGTTATTTAAATTGCCGGCACCCGGTCCAATGGTGTAATTTTTAAATTGCCCGGTTTTAATATCATAGCGGTCTACCCCCGTGCTGTAAAATCCTACCCAAACGGCGGTATTTGCTTTGTTGACGAGTATACACGAAGTGTAATTTGTTGTGATAGCGTTTTTTTTACCTGCGTTGTGACTATAAAGAGTATATTTTGCCGCCTCACGGTTATAGTAGGCCATGCCTGCATCGGTTGCCAGGTACAGGTTATTGGTGTTATCTGCCGCTATTCCCCTTATGATATTCTCGATGGATGGATTGGCATTAGTGGACGATTTGTAGGCAGGGAACAGGTTTAAGTTGTGGTCGTGTTTTAAAACGCCCTCGCTGGATGTGCCTATCCATAATGCTTTTTGTTTGTCGATACATAAGGCGTAAATGCCATCATTTGGCATGTTATCGTGCTCGGCGGGTTGGTTGTTTATATCTAAAAATACTTTTT
>CBFGNE010000375.1:0-4705 GCA_965649995.1 uncultured Mucilaginibacter sp. | reverse complement strand
AATTAAAGAGGGACTTGTTAAATTTTATTACATTTATTCACTAAATGCTTGCTTATGATAAATATTAACGTTAACGGGCAAAATCACCACATCGATGCGGATCCAAACATGCCGCTGCTATGGGCCATCAGAGATATACTTGGATTAACGGGAACTAAGTATGGATGCGGAGCCGCCCAATGCGGGGCCTGCACCGTTCATCTAAACGGAGAGGCCGTTCGTTCCTGCGTAACAAAAGTTAGCCGGGCAGCCGGTCAGAAATTAGTTACCATAGAGGGGCTCTCGCTAAACAATGATCATCCCTTACAACTGGCATGGAACGAAATGAATGTTCCGCAATGCGGCTATTGCCAATCCGGGCAACTCATGTCTGCTGCGGTACTATTGCGGCAAAACCCCAATCCAACAGATCAGGACATTGATAATGCCATGGCAGGAAATATATGCCGCTGCGGCACTTACCTGCGTATTAGGGTAGCAATACATAAAGCAGCGGCCATGCAAACGGAAGGGGCTAAATCATGAAAAAGCTGATCATCTTATGTGGTGTGGTGCTTTTAACAGGAATGATTACGCTATCATTCCGGATGATGCCCGCAAAAAAAGGAAACAGCTTTATGGTTGTACCTAAAGACAGTATTGGTTCTGCCAAAGCGTTTATGGCTGTTTATAAAGTATTAACCACTGCACGCTGTATGAATTGCCATCCTGCGGGCGACGCACCGTTACAAGGGGACGACAGCCATATTCATACCATGAACGTTAAACGTGGCCTTGATGGGAAAGGCATATACGCTGCCCGGTGCAGTAACTGCCATCAGGCAGAAAACACTGCCGGTTTGCACATGCCACCCGGCAACCCCAAATGGGGGTTGCCTCCTGCTAACATGCGCATGGTGTTCCAGGGCCGCACACCACGCCAACTGGCTTTACAACTCCTTGATCCTAAACAAAACGGTGGAAGAACAAAGGACCAATTGATAGACCATATGGCCAACGATGATTTGGTAGGTTGGGCCTGGCATCCCGGTGAAGGCCGCACATTGCCGCCTATGAGCAGGCCAGCGTTTGTTGCACAGGTAAAACTATGGATAACGAAAGGAGCATACGCCCCATCAGCCAAAGCAAAATAGAATAATTCAACAGATACAGAACCATTATGGAAAGTAAAGAATTATCGAGAAGGAATTTCCTGCGGGTAACAAGCGTAGCCGGAACCGCGCTTTGCCTGGGATTTTACATGCCGGCAAACGCCAAAAAGGAAGCATTAATTTCGGCAAACGCTACTGATGAGACAGCTTTTGATTTTAATGCATGGATACGCATAGACACCAGTGGCAAAGTAAGTTTAACCGATCACCGTGCGGAAATGGGGCAGGGCTCCTATCAGTCGGTGCCGCAGATCATAGCAGAGGAATTAGAGGTCGACCTGAAGGATATCAACGTAGTGTTCGCCCAGGGCCATCCTACCAAATTCGGCAGTCAGATCACAGGCGGAAGTTCAACCATCAGAGGATCTTACAAGAAACTATTAAAATTGAGCGCTACTGCCCGCGAAATGCTGATAACCGCAGCAGCAAACCAATGGAATGTTCCGGCAAGCGAATGTTATGCAGAATCGGGCCATGTTGTTCATAAGCCCACCGGAAAAAAGTTGAATTATGGCGACCTGGTGTTGGCAGCTTCTAAGCTTACCGCACCTAAAGATGTAAAACTTAAACCGGTTTCGGCATACAAGTTAATTCGCAAGCCGCTTCAACGGCTTGATACGCCTCTGAAAACCAATGGGCGAGCGATTTTTGGTTTGGATAAAAAACTGCCGGGGATGCTTTATGCTGTAGTAGAAAGAAACCCAAGGTTGCGGGGCAAACTAAAAAGCTTCGACGATTCTGCTACGTTGAAAGTGCCGGGTGTTAAAAAAGTATTTACCGTGCAAATGTTGGTGGTTGGTACCACCCGCGACGGCGTAGTTGTTGTTGCTGATAGTACCTGGGCGGCCATGCAGGGACGAAAAGCATTGCGCGTTGAGTGGGACGACAGTGGATTTGACCATGTAAACACCGCAGACGTTTATAAAGCCCATGATACGCTGCTTAAAACACAAGAAGCGCTTTCCTTTAAAAAACAAGGCGAGCCGGATCAAATTTTAAAAGCAGCCATTAAAAAAATCGATGTAATTTATCAGACGCCCTATCAGTCGCACGCTGCTATGGAGCCACTGAATTGTACCGCACATTACCAAAACGATAAAATAGAAATTTGGGGCCCGATACAGGCTCCCGACTGGGTGCAGGGCGATCTCAGCGATAAATTTAAAATCCCAAGAGAAAAAGTGTTTGTTAACATGACCTTTTTAGGCGGCGGGTTTGGGCGCAAGGCATATTTAGACTATACCCAGGAAGCAGTAGCCATTTCCAAAGAATTAGGCGGGCCTGTGCAGGTAATATGGACAAGGGAGGACGATTTAACGCAGGGGCCTTACCGTGCCGGGATTTCTTACCGCGGTGAGGGATCGGTTGATAATAATGAAATTACTGCTTTAAAGTTTAAAATGGCCGGGCAGAATATCGGCCATTGGGGCAACCCGGCTAGGGGTAAAGCCAACGGGAGTACTACCGAAGGATTTTTGGCGCCCTACTTTGGCAGCATTAAGAATATCAGTTTTTCGGATGTCCCGTATGAGATGCCTCTGCCAAACATGTGGTGGCGATCGGTTTATGCATCTACCAATGGCTTCGCCTACGAAAGTTTCATCAACGAGATGGCCGCTCTTGCCGGGCAGGATCAGCTTGATTTTAGAAGAAAGTACCTTAAAGAGGAGCGTTGCCAGGCCTTGATCACTAAAATGGAAGAAGTATCCGGCTGGAAGAACAGGAAAAAGAACCAGGGCTTTGGCGTGGCTATTACCGAATGCTTTGGTACTACTGTTGGGCAAATAGTAAAAGTATCCAGGCATACCGATGGTAAAGTGAAGATTGACCAGGTTTGGGCTGTAATGGACTGCGGCTGGTATGTTAACCCGGACATTATTAGGGCACAAGTGGAGGGATCTATAGTAATGGCGATTGGTGCCGCAACAATACACCAAATTACCTTTAAAAATGGCTTGGTAGAGCAGCATAATTTTTATGATTATTTAATGCCGCGAATAACCGATATGCCGGCTGTTGAAGTACATATTATGGATAATACTGCAGATGCCGGTGGCGTTGGTGAGCCAGGTTTGCCCCCTTTTGCGCCGGCTCTTACAGATGCCATTTATGATCTTACCGGTAAAAGGATAAGGAAACTTCCATTTGATATGAATACGGTTTAAGGAAAATTGGATTATTAATTGGCCGTATTGAATAACCGTTGTTCCAACTTCCGGATTGTTTGGCAAGCCATTTGATTTTCAAGGTGTGTTTAGTACGCTCTTAGGCAATGGCACCTCAATCGTTAACCCCACTACGAATGGGCCGGGATGCGCGAGGTAATACCCATTATCAATCGGGTAAACAATGGGCATCAATACAGGTAAGCCAGCCGCAGTATGCACGCGGCTGTAAATTTTGCGGTAGCAACTCTGTGCCGATATTCGCCGGTCCGGCGCCTTTGTGAAATTTCTCCAACCACCGTACTCTCGTTAAGGCGTGTTTTATATCTTTGCCGTATGAGAATGGCTGTAATGTTATAATATAAATTTTTAATGGTATATGCCATTGTCCCCGGAGTGGGGCATGGGCTGTTTATTGTTTAAACTTTTATATTAAATATTATGCACGATAGCTTAAATTCACAACAAATACAATCATTTATTACCGATGGGTTTGTCCGCATCGATAATGCCTTTTCTGCTGCTGATGCCGCCGAAGCAAGGGATATCCTTTGGCAAGACCTTCCGGGCAATGCCGGCGACCCAAGCACCTGGGTGCGCCCGGTTGTCTGGCTGGGGATGTACACCCAACCGCCCTTCGTCCGTGCTGCCAATACGCCTATCCTTCATACCGCGTTCAATCAATTGGTTGGCAAAGGCAAATGGATACCCTGTACCAGCATGGGTGCTTTTCCGGTCCGCTTCCCGTCGGCGGTAGATTCAGGCGATACGGGCTGGCATGTAGATGCCAGCTTTGCCGGGGCCGATCCAAACGACTATTTCGCCGCGCGTATTAATGTACGCTCCAAAGGCCGTGGGCTGCTGATGCTCTTCCTGTTTTCGGATGTGGGGGAGCAGGATGCGCCTACAAAGATCCGCAAAGGCTCGCACCTCGATGTTGCCAGGCTGTTACAACCGGAAGGCGAAGCCGGCTTGTCGTTTATGGAGCTGGCCGCAAAACTGCCCGGCTTGCCCGTGCGGAATGAAGTGTTGGCCACCGGGCAAGCCGGTACCGTGTATCTCTGTCATCCGTTCCTTGTTCATGCTGCACAACGGCATTGCGGGCTGGTGCCAAAGTTTATGGCACAGCCGCCGCTATTGCCAGCCGGCGATTTTAACATTGAGGGGGCGGGGTCGTTCAGCCCGGTAGAGGAAGCCATCAGGATAGCGCTGCGTTTGTAGCATTGCATTGGCAAAAGGTAAAATCCGCGCAGCGGCGTTTGCTGGTTTACGGCGGCAAAAACCCCAATAATCTCCATTGTAAAGAAAAACTGAAATGAATTGGAATTCGACTCCGGAAACCACAGAAAAACAAAGAAAAACACCGAAAAAATCGTCTAAAAACGCAAG
>CBFGNE010000374.1:0-4712 GCA_965649995.1 uncultured Mucilaginibacter sp. | reverse complement strand
TCTCCTTTTTTGATGGGGATGTGTACCCTTACCAATTCCGTCCATATTTTCAGCGCGCGGATGGCTTCCCCACCAATGGGGACCAACCGTTCTTTGCTGCCTTTGCCGGTTACTTTTATAAATTCTATTTCGGGGAAAAGATTGGAAAGGCGTAGTTCAGTCAATTCAGATACACGCAGCCCGCAGCCGTAAAGCACTTCCAGCATGGCCTTGTTGCGGGCTCCTTCCGGCTTGGAAAGGTCAATTGCTCCGATGATGAGATTAATTTCTTCCACGCTAAGGGTATCCGGAAGTTTGCGTTGTATTCGTGGCGTCTCCAATAATTCCGACGGATCGGACTTGATGTAGTCCTCCATTAACAAATATTTATAAAAGGCTTTAATACCCGAGATAATACGCGATTGGGTGGAAGGTATCATACCCAACTCGTTCACCCAGGTAATAAATTGGCGCAAATCGTGTAAAGAAAAATCTTTAGGCGATTTCTTATCTACCAGTGAATCAGCGTATTGATATAGTTTTTCTAAATCTCTACTATAAGCTTCAACCGAGTTGCCGGCCAGGCTCCGCTCCAGCTTCAGATAAGCCTTAAAACCTTTTATCGCCGCTGCCCACTTCAATAGATTTTAGTTTTGATGATTTATACCTAAGTTTGAAACAAATGAATATACAAATTATAAACGGCCCAAATTTAAACCTGCTTGGCGTACGCGAAAAATCTATTTATGGCAGCGCAAGTTTTGAGGACTATTTAACCGAATTGCAAAAGCATTTTACAAACATCAGCATTAGTTATTACCAAAGTAATGTTGAGGGCGAAATTATCAATAAACTACACGAAGTTGGCTTTACATACGATGGTATTGTAATGAACGCCGGTGCCTATACCCATACCTCCATTGCTATTGCTGATGCTATTGCCGCCATAAATACGCCGGTGATTGAGGTGCATATCTCCAATGTTTACAAGCGCGAAGAATTCAGGCATACCTCTATGCTGGCCAGTAATT
The DNA here is from genome assembly GCA_965649995.1 of uncultured Mucilaginibacter sp. Lineage (GTDB taxonomy): Bacteria > Bacteroidota > Bacteroidia > Sphingobacteriales > Sphingobacteriaceae > Mucilaginibacter. Next base: position 3,702 of record CBFGNE010000374.1, on the reverse strand, counting down.
GCAAGGGGGTTATTGCCGGTTTTGGTATGCATTCGTACAGGTTGGCTATCGAGAGTTTTTTGATTTAAATTAATTTTTTTTGGATGTTTAACTGGCTCCGAAAAACCGACAAGAATAATTCAAGGCTAAAGGGTTGGAACATTAACGATATTGATGGTTTTAAAAGAATTCACAATAACGATTCTATCCAATACGTAAACGAAGATACAAGCAAAGTAATTTACTTTTCTGTGCTAACTATCTCCGGCGGCAACGTTTTTCAAATTGGCGATAATATCGGGACAACCATAAAGGAAGATGCCGATGGGTGGCATTTGAAGGGATTTAAAAAGCATAAAAACAAAGTGCTTGTATGCGTAATTACTGTCAAGGAGAAAAATGATATAACGTTGGCAACAGATTTCATCAATTCTATTACTTCTCATAAAGACGACGAATAGAGGCACTAACTTCTCAATTCGGGATTATAGGCCTTTTAAAACAATCATGAACAGACTTGGTTTTACGCAGTAAATCCAAATCGCACATTTAGATTTCGACTTTGAAAAGCCCTGCATGAATAGATCACTGAAAATCGCCGCTCCTCTCCTGTTCATATTAACGTTATTTACAGCTGGTACCTTTGCGCAATCCGTTAAGAAAGCTAAGAAGCTAAGCGTCCGCGATTCGCTCCGTCAAACTATCCTAAAACGCGATTCTATGCTGCGGAGCTTCCGCAAGTCGGATACCTCCATTAACGGGCTGCTGCAAAAAATAGAATACTATACTGCCTCGTTCAACCAAATAAAAACCAGCCTTTCGCGCAATATCGATACGGTTGATATCAACCAAAAACTACCCACATTTGAAAAGCGCATAGGGCTTATAAAAACCCTGATTGATAACGACCGTAGCAGCACGCTGCGCTACCTGTATGCCATCCGCGATATCCTTACCCGTAGCGACGACCAATTGGATATTTACCAGGAACGGCTTGCTGTTATTAACAACAAATTGGTGCAGAACCAAAACGAGCTTTCGGCCATGGGCCGCGATTCGAGCCTGCATATGGTACCTGCCGATAGTGCACTGGCAACCTCTTTCCTGATACAAAAAATAGCGATAGACAGCAAATACAAACGGCTGGATACTACCAATAAAAAGCTGTTGCTTAAAATTGGGGCACTGCAAAACCGGGCAACATCAGTTTATATCGCTTTGATTGACCTGCGCGACCAGATAGACTTAAAGATACGCGAGTTCAGCATTTCCGCCCTATCCGACGAAGATAACAGCATTTGGGAAATGGACCAAAACACCGAAAGTACCTTCCGCACGGCACTGAGTAAAACGGTGAACATGAATACCAAATTGCTTACTTTTTTTGCCGCCCGCGACCCGCTGATCCATTTTGCAGGCCTGTTGATATTGATACTTTTTTATACCTGGATATACGCCAACCGGCGTAAGTTGTTACGGATAAAAGAATCGCCGCACACGGTTTTTAGTCATGCTAAATATGTTTCGCTTTACCCGGTAGCATCGGCAATGATAGTGGCCTTCGCCATCGTACCCAATTTTTACGATCATCCGCCCGTGGTGGTGCTGGAGATATTTTTTACAGTGCTTACAGCATCTATACTTTATTTGGTAAGGCAAACTTGCCCGCAAGGATTGTTTAAATACCTTGCTATATTGTTTTGCCTTACATTAGTTTATAGCTTTAGCAACCTTTTTGTAGAGGTGAGCAATACCGATAGGGTTATTGTTTTACTACTGGCCCTGGTTGCCGGCTTTTTTAGCATCCGGTTTTTCCGCGACGTAAAAAACGCACCCGAAGATTACCTTCCCTATACAAAAACAATCCTTCAGGTGTTCATTTTGCTGCTCGGCGTGTCGGCTTTATGCAATATTTTTGGCAGGGTAACGCTCTCAAAAATCATTAGCGTTACGGCAGTTTATAACTTGTGGCTGGCCTTAGGCATGTATTACCTGGTGCAAATTATTATGCAGAGCCTCTTTATGCAGTTGGAGGCAAATAAAAATAGCAACAGTTTAAGTTCGTTCATTGATTTCAAGATGCTGCAAACCAAGTTCCGCAGTATATTAACGGTACTGGCAAGCGTGCTTTGGCTGATAATGCTTACCCAAAACCTAAGTATTGAAGATGTAGTATTTGATTATATAAAAAACTTTTTGACCGAAAGCCGCAGCCTGGGCGGCACTAATACGCAGTTCACCTTTCAAAGCATCATTATATTTATTGCAGTGATATGGCTGTCATCCGTAGCAGCCAAGATCATCAGTTACCTGTATGATGTAGCAGGTAAAAGCGCAACAGATATCGACGTACTGAAAAAGAAGAACCGGACCTCTACCCTGCTTATTAAGCTGGCGGTATTTGCGGTTGGGTTTTTATTGGCAGTAGCTGCCTCCGGCTTCCCGCTCGATAAAATAACCATCATCATCAGTGCCTTTGGTATCGGTATCGGCTTTGGCTTGCAAAATATTGTAAACAACCTGGTATCGGGCTTGATACTGGCTTTTGAGAAACCGATACAGATAGGCGATATCATTGAAGTGGATAACCGCAGCGGCACCATTATGGAAATTGGTATCCGCAGCAGTAAAATTGCCACCAGCGATGGCGCGGAGGTGATTATACCTAATGGAGATTTAATATCGCACCATGTGATCAACTGGACGCTGAGTAACAGCAACCGCCGTATCGAGCTTATTATCGGTGTAGCCTACGGTTCGGATATTGAAAAGGTTAAAAACACCTTAACTAGCCTGCTTTGCAACCGGGATGATATTATGAACGACCCAGCCCCGCTAGTATTTGTGCATAATCTTAACCAAAGTTCTGTTGATTTTCGGTTATTGTTTTGGGCGGCGGATATTAGTACCTGGTTGTCGCTCAAAAGCCGGATACTGTCGGATATCTATACCACCTTTGCTCAGGAAGGCATAGAGATACCATTCCCGCAGCAAGATATTCATGTAAAAATGGATAACGTGGTTGCAGAAACAGCGAAGAAAAACACCAAGCCTGCTGGCGAGGAAGCAAAGCCTACGGATACAGATGTGACGGATACGGGGAATTGAGCGGAACCTTTGATTTGGTGTTATCACCAACAAGGCGGATGCCTGTAATGGCTGATAGTACAACGGCCTCGGAGTTACTACGTATCTGTTTGCTTCGCGGGCTTGTTGGTGATAACACACAAGAAGGGCTGAAATGGTGCGAAAGGCTCACCATGACAAATGCTTTACTTCAGCGCATTCCCCACCAACTCGCTAAACTTCCTCTTCTTCCCTACAAAAAAATCCCAAACAATACTGCGAGAGTAATAACCGGTGAGCGTTTTGGAGCTATTGCCTTTTACCTTCAACCTTTTACCTTTAGCGTTAACAAACAATTTTCTTACAAAATTGCGGTGTGCTTTACTTATTGCCCAGGCATTTTTGCTTTTACCATCGGCAAGGAATTTTACCAATGCCAGCAAATCCAGCCAAAAACGGATGCTGATTGTCCAAAAAGCTTTCCAAAACGGCAGGTTATTTTTTAACAGCAATAAGTTGTTGCGGAAGTTGAGGTAAGTTTTAAACGGGCTTTCCGCATTCAGGGTACCGCCGCCAACATGGTAAACGGTGGATTGCGGACAGTACACCACTTTGTAACCCATATTTTTTAAACGCCAGCACAGGTCTATCTCCTCC
>CBFGNE010000373.1:0-4716 GCA_965649995.1 uncultured Mucilaginibacter sp. | reverse complement strand
CTCGCGCATTAATGTGGAAAGTAAGTTAGGTGAGGGTTCAACTTTTTGGTTTACCATAACCTTTTATAAGTTAGAAGACCAAACCATAAATAACAGTAATAAAGTGGAAACAGGATTAAACATTAACGTACTGGTAGTAGATGATAACCAAATAAACAGGTTATTAATAAACAAGGTGCTAAAGAAATGGGGCGCAACCGCCGACTTTGCCGAGAACGGCCAGGAGGCGATTGATAAGCTCGAGGCCTTTAAAAACTTTGACGTAGTACTGATGGACATCCACATGCCAATAATGGGCGGGTTGGAAGCAGCAGGCATTATCCGCGACATGGCAGACCCATATTTTCAAAAACTACCTATAATTGCCCTAACCGCCTCTATGTTAAGCAACCAAATGGGGCAGATAGAAGGAGCCGGCATGAATGATTATATCCTGAAACCCTTCGACCCCGCCACCCTGCACATGAAACTGAGCAAGTACCAGAAACAATAGTTTGGTGAGTGGAGAGTAGAGGATGGTGATGGCTGGGGCCGCAGGCTGCTTAAATCGCCACTTTCAATCTGTGCTAATCGGTGTAATCATCAACCAATCGGTGAAATCATTCTTTAATCGGTGTAATCCCAAATTATACCGCGTATGCGATTGTCGCGATGCTCAACTTCACCCCCGGCACTTTTAACAATTCAATCCCGCAGGCTTCCAGCGTGGCGCCGGTAGTTACGGTATCATCCACCAATAAAATGTGTTTATTTGCCAATCGCTCGGGATGGGCAATAACAAAAACCTCCTTCATATTCTCGAACCTGGCAAACCGCGATTTATGGGTTTGCGTTTTGGTGGCCACCGCACGGATAAGGTTATCTACCTCAACTTTGGCGTTTAGTTTTTCGGCAAGTCCTTCTGCAAAGCAGGCACTTTGGTTGTAACCGCGCTCTTTCATCCTTTTTATGTGTAGCGGAACGGGGACGATGTAGTCGGCCGTTTTAAAAATATCATTCTCCGCTAATTGCTTTCCCGCAACCGCACCCAGGACATTGCCGATACGCCGTTGCCCGTTGTATTTAAAATGGTGCATCATTTTTTGCACTTTGCCGCCTTTGTTAAAAAAGTATAAGGCGTAGGCACCTTGTACGGGTAGCTTACCCCAAAATTGTTGCGCCACAATATTATCCGGCTGTTGGTGAAAGTTGGTGTAGGGCAGGTTGTACAGGCAATCGGTACAGATCAAATCCTCGCCGGCAACCAAACTGGCCTGGCATGCTGCGCAAAGTTCGGGGAATATCAGCGAAACGAAATCTGAAAGGTAGCGGCGCACAACATTCATGCGCTTAAGGTAGCTCATTTTTTTGTTCTCTAAAAACGGGGTCTGATGTACCAGTGTCGTGTTCGGCACTTGCTTTTGTCAGTTTTGCCCCTCATCAACCGCCTTGGTTGTTTATACCTTAGTTTTTTAAAATAAACAAAAAATAAATTAACATGCTAAGTACACCAGTAGTAGAATACCGCCCCGAGCAGCCTTACGCAGCTATCGAAAGAAAAGTTAAGCCTATGAATATTGGAAACGAACTTCCGCCGCTGCATGGCGAGGTTTCCGACTGGCTCCATAAAAATAATGTAGAGCCTGTAGGTGCGCCGTTTTTTCTTTACCTGGCAATGGATAAAGGGGAGTTTTTGGTGAGGGTAGGTTTTGCCATCGAAAAGGCAATAACCCCGGAAGGCGATGTGCTTATCGATTCATTCCCGGCAGGCAATTACGCGGTACTTACCTACACCGGCGATTATAAGGATATGATGCAGGCACACATGGCGCTGGAAAAATGGGTGCAGGATAACGGACACCGCGAAACAAAAGCCACAACGCCGGCAGGCTGTGCATGGGGCGGCCGCACCGAGTTTTATATGAATGATTGTATGGAAATACCAAACCCGGCCGAATGGGAAACGCAGATAGCCTTTTTGTTGGAGGATTAATGTATATGCATTGAAAATCAGCGTGCTGCGATTGGTTGAATGGGCGCGTTGTTAACAATTTGGTAGCGTAAACTTAATTTCCGAACTCATCTTTACTTCCTATTTTCGTAATGAAAATATTACAACAAAAAGGTGAAAAACTTTTCTGAGCCGATGCTGATAAGCTTACTTAAGCAACACAATATTCATGCATTTAACGAACTTTATTCACGGTATTGTAAACAGCTTTACGCAGTTGCATATAAGCGCTTAGGCTCAAAAGACGAAGTGCAGGATATACTGCAGGACATTTTCACATCGGTATGGAATAATGCCGGTTTGATTGATGAAGACAAGCCATTAGGCCCCTATCTTTATAAATCTTTAAAATTTAAAATTATTGACCATTATCACAAGAGCATAAAATTTTCTTGTGAACCAATTGATTGCCCCAACACGGAGTTCACCTCTGGTGAAAGCGCTAACGATAGGGTTTTGCTTAAGGAGCTTGAAGATTTGCTCAACAGCGAAATAAGCCAACTTCCTGTTAAAATGCGCGAAGTGTTTTTGCTAAGCAGAAGAGAGCACCTCAGTAATCAGAAGATATCTGAGCGGCTTTCTATCTCATCACAAACGGTAAAAAATCAAATCTCCCTGGCTCTAAAAAAGCTTAAATGCGCCGTTGACGGCTATAACGCCATTTAATACCCTGCTATTTCTCCCCGTTTGTTAAGGAAGTATATCCTAAACATTAACTTTTTATCGGGCATGGTACCCGGGGCCAATTCGCGCGAATTGGTTAATAAAAGTACTTGTCTTGAATTCAAACATAACAGAAAAACAGTTAAAGGAATTACTTTCCAGGTATCTCGACGGGACAGCGTCGGAGCTTGAAAGCAAACAGGTTGAAGAATGGTATCAGTCTTTTGGCGATGACAACGCCGATGACAATTTTTTTTCATCGCCAGATGAAGAAAAAGAAGAGTATGGCATTTTGTTAAGCAAAATACACAGCCAGATACAGCCACCGAAGTTTAGCAGCAAAACACGATTAATGCCCACGGTAATTGCCCGGGTTGCTGCAATAGCAGCAGTGTTTTTAATTATTGTAGTTTCACCCTTTTACTATTTCCGCAATATAAGTACAACGCCAGAGGTCGTCAGGACAAATACTGCAGTTGCCGGGCCTGGCCAAATGAAGCTTATTGAATTGGCCGACGGGACAAAAATATGGCTGAATTCATCCTCAAGATTAAGCTACCCCGAACATTTTTCGGGCGGCATACGAGCGGTTACGCTGCTTGAAGGCGAGGCGTTTTTTGAAGTGGCCCACGAAAATAAAAGGCCCTTTATTGTTTATAGTAAAGGTGTAAACACCCAGGTTTTAGGCACTTCGTTTAATATAAACGCCTACAAATACTCAAAAAACATTCAGGTTACGGTTAATACAGGCAAAGTGGCTGTGAGTGTTGGCAACGATCTGATAGATTATTTAACCCCTAACGAGCAACTAAAATACCAGCTAATAACCGGTAAGATTTTAAAGGAAAACGTGAAAAACAGTAAGGCACCATGGCTGAGCGGAGACATCGTATTAGACCAGGTAGACTTTGAGAGCCTTAAAGCAATATTGTTTGATAATTATAAGTACGTGTTAAAACACAAAGGCGGCGGCATAACCCGGTTGCATTTCTCTGCCACGTTGAACAAGTCAAACAAAATAACCAATGTGATGAAGCTGCTTAGTTCAATTAACCACACCAAATACACGGTAACTCAAAATGAAATAACGATGTATTAAACGAATAATGTATTAATATAAAAAAACGAGCGCCGTTATAGCAGCCCCCGTTTTTAAAAAACAGCCCGATCCGGTGCAAAACGAAAAACGGCTGTTGCGTTCTGGCAATGTAATTTACCTAACACTTTACAAATATATGGTTATAATTTTTACACACATAAAGCAATTTATGCGCATTTCTACCCTCCTAATCACAATTATTTTAAATGCCTGTGTTATCTTAAATGCAGCACCTGTTGCTGCGCAAAAGGTTTCGGAAACAAAGGTTTCCGTTAGCTTTCAAAAGCAGAGTTTGGCGTTAAGCATACAACAGTTGCAAAATGCCACGGGCATGAGTTTTGCTTACAATAAAGACCTGTTTGCGGGCGTAAGTACCCCTGCTTTGTCGTTTCAAAATTCTACGCTTGATGTAGTGTTGGACCAACTTTTGGCCAATACCGATTTCTCTTACCGCGTAGTAAATAACAATATCCTCATTAGCCTGGACCAGGCAAAAATAAACCGCCGCGCTGCGCCCGGTAAAGTTGCCGGTAAAATTACAGACGCAAAAATCCATGAAACCTTAATAGGGGTTACCGTTACCGCCACCGGGCCGGTTACGCTTAGCACCAGCAGCGATGTGCAAGGTAATTATAAACTACAATTACAGCCGGGCAGCTATACATTAACATTTAAATACCTTGGGTACCAAACTAAGGAAGTTACATTGGTAGAGGTAAAAGACGGTGCCCTTGCTGAATTGAATGTAGCCTTGGCTGCTGTAACCAACCAATTAAGCGGCGTGGTTATCACAAGCACTTTCCGCCGCGAAACACAGTCGAGCATTTATTCCCTGCAGAAAAATAGCATTGCAGTTACAGATGGTATCTCAGGTGAACTTATCCGCCGCACGCCCGACAGAAACGCGGGTGATGCGCTAAAAAGGGTTACGGGCGTAAGCGTGCAGGAAGGGAAATTTGTGGTA
>CBFGNE010000372.1:0-4720 GCA_965649995.1 uncultured Mucilaginibacter sp. | reverse complement strand
TCTGAGATATAAAATCTTGATCCATTTTGATCCAAATTCCTGATTCACACCCGTTAAAAACACGATTTTGTAATTACTTGATAATAAACTAAATATGCTAATACTGTGGCCGACCTGATCAAGGAAGGTAAGGTTAAACACATTGGCGTTTCGGAGATAAATGCTGATCAACTGCGCCAGGCAAATAATGTCTACCCGATCAGCGCATTGGAAATAGGTCATTCATTAACCGACCGCCAGATCGAAAGCGAATTGTTGCCGGTCGCAAAAGAACTGGGCATTGCGATTTTGGCTTTCGCCAATACGGCCGAAGGTTTACTAACCGGCGAAATGAAAGCACCGCTGCCCGAAAAATGATTACCATGCGGACTTCTGAGCGTTTCGGAGATATGTTACACCCTATTCCGTGGCAAAACTGACCGCCTGTTTGCTGGCAAAGAAATGCAGATCATACCTTAGCAGCATAAACAAAGATAATTATTACCGATTTCCATTTAGCCTGGCCCGCTTAAGCTATAATCTCTTTATTTTTTTGAAGCTTAAATAGTTGGTTAGGTTACTAGTATGTTCTCTGGTAATCGCCGTTCAGCGCTTTAATAGAGGCATTCCAGAGCGACTTCGCGTACATAATGAGGCTCCGGGTCGACCCGTTTCTTCGGAAACGTTATTTGGCATTTAAACAACACAGACAGTATCTAAAACAAAAAACAAAAAGGGGGGGCACTTTGATCCGGAATACCCTGGTCACTTTGGTCCGAAATACCCTAATCACTTTAAATCGGGAGGGTATGCCAGTTTCACCATCTGAGCAGATGAGTGCTTCAATTTTAATTGAGATTAACCTTTTAACAATAAATCCCTTCGGGTGGGAAGGGATTAGAGCGAAAGACGAGATTCGAACTCGCGACCCCGACCTTGGCAAGGTCGTGCTCTACCAACTGAGCTACTTTCGCATTGAGCTTCATAATACAAAAAAACCGATACGGGCGTGTATCGGTTTTGTACTCAGAGCGGGAATCGAACCCGCACTCCGTTTACGGGAACAGGATTTTAAGTCCTGCGTGTCTACCAGTTCCACCATCTGAGCGAATTTTCTGTTAATCTAAGTTAGTAATTAAACTGCCAAATATTAACAAGAGCCTTCAAAAATAAATCCCTTCTTTTTAACGGAAGGGATTAGAGCGAAAGACGAGATTCGAACTCGCGACCCCGACCTTGGCAAGGTCGTGCTCTACCAACTGAGCTACTTTCGCATTGGTATTTTCCCTTAAACTTTGGCTTCGGTTTAACCCTGTGCCTATCTTGTTTGCGGGAGTGCAAATATAGACAGAATTGGATGTTCTGCAAGGAAAAAATGAAACTTTTTTAAAGTTTTTTATAACTCGCTGTTTTTCAAAACCTCCATGGTAAGCTCGGTTTCAAAACCGCGGCTTAAAGCGTACTGTTGTAGTTTATAGTTGCGTTTAGCTCCGTTCCTTTCTGTGATGGTATTGGCTTTTTTCTCAATCAGGCGGGTTAAGGCGTCTATGTAATCGCCGGGGTTGATGGTTTGGAGCGCCTTTTTTATCAACACAGGAGATACGTTTTTTTGTTTTAGCCCCTGTTTTATCTTGATACGGCCCCAGCTTTTCTGATTAAACTTACCGCGTACGTAAGCATTGGCAAATCGCTCCTCGTTAATATAGTTTCCCTCTATCAATTGGCTGATGATGTTCTCAATCGCCGAAGTATACAACCCCCAATCATATAATTTATCGCGTACTTCCTGCTGCGAACGTTCCTGGTAAGCGCAGTAATGTTCGGCTTTTTTTAGCCCGGTAGCTTCGTCGGTAATTTTTACTTTTTTAGGGGCATCCATCAAAACCAAAATTCGCTAAAATTCTTCTATTAACAGAAATATAAGCAAATTCGTATCATGCAAAACGGTTATTCTATCAGCGAAGTAAAGACTATTATACATGCAGGCGGCGAAGTAGTTGAGGATAACCAGATAAGCGTTTTGCTAACTGATAGCCGCCGCATAACTAACCCCACTGCTTCCTTGTTTTTTGCATTGAGCGGCAGGCGCAACGGCCATGAATTTATTGCCGACGCCTATTCCGCAGGCGTACGTAATTTTGTGGTGGAGGAGCCAACCGGCACCATAATGCCCGATGCTAATTTCTTGCTGGTTGGTAATGCGCTTGCTGCTTTACAATCCCTGGCGGCACACCATCGCCAGCAATACAATTTAGAAGTGATAGGAGTTACCGGCAGCAATGGCAAAACTATCGTAAAAGAATGGCTATACCAGCTTTTTTGCCCCGAGAAAAATATCGTGCGGAACCCCAAAAGCTACAACTCGCAAATAGGGGTGCCGCTTTCGGTATGGCAAATAAGCGGGGGAAACAACCTGGGTATATTTGAAGCTGGTATATCTGCTCCCGGCGAAATGGAGCGGCTGGAAGCCATCATGCAGCCGTCGGTAGGGGTATTGACCCATATTGGCACCGCGCATGATGAGGGGTTCGCTTCGCCGGAGGAAAAACTGACGGAGAAACTAAAGCTGTTTAAAAACTGCAGGCTGCTTATTTATAATTACGAAGTACTACTCGATTACAAAGCAGGATTAACAACATCCGAATGCTTTACCTGGAGCCGCAAATTAAAACTGGCCGACCTGTACGTATTCACCGAAACTATCATATCCAGCAAATACTACCTGCGGGCAATTTATAAAGAAAAAGAAATTGAATGCCTGATACCTTTCCGTGATGAAGCTTCTATTGAGAATGCTATTGTTTGCTGGGCAACCATGCTGGCTATGGGTTACAGCCCGGCCGAGGCCGACGACAGGATAGAGCGCCTTACCGCTGTAAGCATGCGCCTGGAGCTGAAACATGGCATAAACGGCTGTTCCATCATAGATGACTCTTACAACTCAGACATTCAATCGCTGGAGATAGCGCTAAACTTTTTGGGGCAGCAAAACCAGCATTATAAAAAAACGGTGATCCTGTCGGATATTTATCAATCGGGGCTGCAAAAAGATGCACTATATAAGCAGGTGGCGCAACTGATAAAAGATAAAAAGATTGAGCGTTTTATTGGTGTGGGTGCTGATTTAAACGACTACAAAAAATATTTTAACCTGCACGAAACGCATTTTTATGCTGATACTACTGAACTACTGCTTGATATTGACAACCTCCGCTTCCACGAGGAAACCATCCTCATAAAAGGTTCGCGTAATTTTGAATTTGAGCGTATCAGCAGGGCTTTAGGGCAAAAAGCCCATGAAACGGTACTGGAGATAAACCTAAATACGCTGCTAAGCAACCTCAACTTTTACAAAGCAAAACTAAACCCCGGTGTAAAGGTGATGGCCATGGTAAAGGCATTCTCTTACGGCAGCGGCACTTTTGAGGTGGCTAATATGCTGCAGTATAATAAGGTAGATTACCTCGCCGTAGCCTATACCGACGAGGGTATTGCTTTGCGCGAGGGGGGCATTACACTGCCTATTGTAGTACTGAACCCCGATCCTCTTGCTTACGATAAACTTAGAAGCTATAAACTTGAACCTGAGATATATAGTTTTACCCTGCTTGATGAGTTTGTAAGGTACGCACAGGACAATGATATTGTAAATTACCCAATCCATATTAAGATAGACACAGGAATGCACCGCCTTGGCTTTGAGGATTACGAAGTAGAAACTCTTTGCGATTTGCTGGAGATCAATAAATATGTTAGGGTGAAGTCGGTTTTTTCGCACCTTGTGGCAAGTGATGCCGAGCAGCACGACCTGTTCACTCTTAAACAAATAGGGGTATTTGAGAATGCCTACAAGCAGATAGAAGAGGCGATAGGGTATACCGTAATGAAGCACATCAGCAATACATCAGCTATCACCCGATGGCCAACTGCCCAGTATAATATGGTGCGTTTGGGTATCGGTTTATATGGCGTAGACGCTGCAATACCTGCGGATGATGCAGGGTTAAAACCTGTAGCTACATTAAAGACAACCGTATCGCAGGTAAAGAAGGTGCTGGCGAATGATACCATTGGCTACAACCGCAACGGTAGCTTAAAAGAGGACGGAATCATTGCTACAGTACGTATAGGCTATGCCGACGGGTATCTACGCGCTTTTGGCAACGGAGTAGGGCGTATGCTGATAAATGGCGTGCTGGTGCCTACAGTTGGCAATATATCTATGGATATGTGTATGCTGGATATTAGCGATGTGCCCGGTGTACGCGAAGGCGACGAAGTTATTGTTTTTAACGAACAGCAGCGGATAGAGCAGCTCGCCACTCAAATTGGAACAATCCCCTACGAAATACTCACAAATATTTCGCAGCGGGTTAAAAGGGTGTACTTTTACGAATAGCGTATATTTGCCTCATGAAAAGGTTATTGGGTGCCCTGTTAAATTATTTCATCAAAGGATTGTTGATAGTAGTGCCGCTTGGTGCTGCCTTCTTTTTGATTTTTTGGGCTGTCTCTACACTTGATAATGCACTGAATCTTAGCGCACATTTATGGGTAGATAAAGATGGAAAGCCCATTTACATACCCGGGCTCGGCATTGTAAACGTAATCGTAATTATTTTGATAGCTGGCATACTGGTTACCAGCGTAATTACAGATCCTATTAAAAACTGGTTTAGGCGCTGGCTTAACCGGTTGCCTATATTTAAATTTCTGTACTCATCCATCAAAGACCTGACTG
>CBFGNE010000371.1:0-4734 GCA_965649995.1 uncultured Mucilaginibacter sp. | reverse complement strand
CATTGGTTTATGCGGGCATTAGCAAAGAAAAAAGGCGCGACCGGGCTAAAGCAGCCTTAGAAAATGTAGGCCTTGGCAACCGTACGGACCACCGCCCTAACGAACTATCCGGCGGGCAGCGCCAGCGTGTGGCCGTAGCCCGTGCGCTGATCAACGACCCATCCATCATCCTTGCAGATGAGCCAACAGGAAACTTAGATACCAAAACCTCTATAGAAATTATGGGGCTGATAGAAGATATCCACGCCAAAGGCAACACCATTATACTGGTAACGCACGAAGAAGATATTGCGCAACACGCCCACCGTATTGTGCGTATGCGCGATGGTTTGGTAGAGAAGGATTATCAGAATACCAATATCCAAACCGTACGCCAGCATAGCGCTGCCGTGGGAATTGATTTGGGTAAAGAGTAAAGTAAATGGTGCTGCCTCACGCCGACCCTAACGTATAGGGTGAAGCAACCGGGATGTCTGTAGTATTCGGTTACAAAACATTGATCATCAACAAGTGCAGCAATGGAGAATTTAAAAACCGGGCGTTTTTACGGGCAAACCAATAGCACCATCCACCTGGATTTTGCCACTATTACCGATACGGAGTACACCCATGATAAGGTAGACTGGCATTACCACGACAACGCCTACTTTACCTTCATATTAGATGGTAAGGTTATCGAAGGCAACAAAAAAGAAGTTTACAACTGCATCGCCGGCAGCCTGCTGTTCCACAACTGGCAGGATGCGCACTACAACATCAAGCCAAAAGGCTTTACCCGCGGTTTCCATATCGAACTGAACGAAAGCTGGTTCAATAACGTTCAACAATATAAAGATAGTTTACAAGGCAGTTTTGCGGTGGCAAATCCTGATGTTAAATTTATTTTCTACAAGATATTCCGGGAAACCAAGATACAGGACGGGCTTACAGCGCTGTCTACTGAGGCATTGCTGCTACAAGCTTTAGCGCAAATGCAGGGCGATAGCCGATCTGCCGCTAAGCAAATACCGCTTTGGGTGGGCAAGCTAAAAGCCGTTTTAAACGATGATATCGCCCGCAAGCACTCGCTTACCGAACTATCAGCTATGCTGCAGCTGCACCCGGTACATTTATCAAGGGATTTTTCCAAATACTTTGATTGCAACCTCGGTGAGTATATCCGTAAGATCCGGATCGAAAAAGCATTTACGCTGTTGCCCGATAAGCATTTGTCGCTAACCGATATTGCCCTTAACTGCGGTTTTGCCGACCAAAGCCATTTTCTGCGTAGCTTTAAAAGTTTTAACCAGGCAAATCCAACCGTTTACCGCAAACTTTTTATGCGGGCATGTTAATCCTGTTCTATTTTGTGGGTTTAATATAACGGAGATTTGCATGGATAACATCAAAAATTGAAAACATGCAGATCAACATAAAACACTTTTTATTTGCCGCGCTTTGCCTTATCGCCTTTAATGCAGGCGCACAAACCGCCAATATTGTAGCGCCGGAAGCCATTACCGCGCCCATCCACAAAGCAAACATCGGCCGCATAATTTTCCTTAACGATACCATCCCCGTGACACAGATAAAGGATGCCGACATTTTGAAGGAATTGGTGCTAAACCCCAACAATAACCTCAGCATGTGCGCTTTTATGGGTAATTCGCTGACTAATTACCAGCACCAGATGTCGCCCCAACTTACGATGGAGCAATTGAACCAGGGCAATTACCAGTTCACTTTTTATATTGATGATAAGCAGGTTTACCAGGAAAACCTGCATAAAGGCGCCGGATATAACTGGCTGAAGAATAGCCGTACCGCCTTGCGTATAAAGCTGATAAGCACCAAACACGAGGATATGTGGAGCCGGTATCTTTTCGGCCGCCTGATGATGCGCGGCGGCGAGGATGCCTTAACTACAGGTACGCATACCTTGAGAATAGAACTAAGGCCATACATTGCCATTCCTGCTGTTACAGTCGGAGATGTTATTGCCAAAGGCGACTTGAAGATAATTGTGCCGCCAGCCGAAACAAAAGACATAGCTGTACAAGCCATCAAACCCAACAGCGGCTGGCCGGTATCTAAAGATACTTATGACGAAAAGCTCATCATGGCGATGAATGAGCGGATAGCCCAAAACAAGTTTAAAAACATCAGTGGCATTGTGGTCATAAAAAACGGTAAGTTGCTGATAGAGGAGTACTTTAACGAGGGCCGCGATACCCTGCACGACCCACGCTCCGTTGGCAAAACTTTCGCCTCGGCAGTGATGGGGATAGCAATTAAGGAAGGCCACATTAAATCGGAACAGCAAACACTGAGCGAATTTTACAACCTGAAGAATTACAAAAACTACTCAGCCAAAAAGGACAGCATCACCATAAAAAGCCTGCTTACCATGAGCTCGGTTTTTGATGCGAATGATAACGATGACAGCTCGCCCGGCAACGAAAACAACATGTACCCTCTGGACAACTGGGTGAAATTTGCGCTGGATCTGAAGGTAGACAGCAGCAAACAAGCTTATAAAAGCTGGAATTATTTTACTGCGGGTATTGTAGTATTAGGCGATATCCTCAACCAAAAAGTACCAGGCGGACTGGATAAGTACGCTGATACCAAACTATTTAAGCCGCTGGGTATCAGCAATTATAAATGGCAATACACCCCGCAGCACGTTGCCAACACCGCTGGCGGCATCAGGCTGAGGGCGCTGGATTTTGCCAAGTTTGGGCAGCTGTATAAAAATGGCGGCGTTTGGAACGGCAAACAAATCATCCCGAAGGAATGGGTAGACAAATCGTTAAGCAAACAAATTGCTCTGCCTGCTAATGTAGTTGGCCCCGGTAATTACGGCTACCTGTTTTGGAATAAAACTTACACCATTGGCGATGAAACCTACGAAACCTGGTACTGCACCGGCAATGGCGGCAACAAGATCTTCATTTTTAAAGACCAGCCGCTGGTGGTAGTGATCACCGCTACTGCCTATAACGAGGGCTACGCCCACCCGCAGGCCGATAAAATTATGCAGCAATATATTTTACCGGCAGTGTTAAAACAATAAAATATAAACTTTATACAGGACGATGCGCTGTCAACTGTACGAATCGTACAGTTCGTACAACTTCGTACAGTTCGTACAATTTTTCTTGCAATCCGTACAGTTTCGCACAACTTCGTACAGTTTCGTACAAATTCGTACAGTTTCGCACAGTTTCGTACAGCAAAAATGGGGTGTGCGAAAATCTGCGTTTTTCTGTGGTTTTTCGGTGTTTTTCTGTGATAATCCGGAAGAAAAACGTCGCTATCGTTGCCTTTTAATATCAAGTGAATTTTGGCCTTAATAACATTTAATTCCAAACTTTTTTTGAGGCTCAGATTTCGGAATTGGTAGCCAAACCTGCTAACACACCTCCGCCAGTTTGCAAACAAACTCTGCCATGTAAACCGCACGCTCGGGCGTTATGGGTTTTTTGTTGCCGATGACGAGGGTGTGGTTTACGATCTCTATCGCAAAATCATCTCCGCGGATATCCATCACGGCGTTGCGGAAATGGCGGTCCATACAGGTGATGGCTTTGGCATGGTCGTTCACCATTACATAAAAGGTATCGCTAAAGGCCTTGTCTTCTTTAAAATCAAGTTCCAGCGGGTGGATAAGTTCGGCTAATTTATCCCGCAGGGTTTCCGGGCGGATCTTCACCCGGCCAAAATCGCGTTTCAGGTAAGCCAGCGCCCAGGTTTGGTATTCAAAATGGTCGGTTATTAAACCTTCGTGCGCTTTTTTGGAGTGAGTATCAACAAATAAAATATAGCAGTCGCTGTGCCCGTTTTTGATAACGTACGAACCCAGCAGGTTATAATCGTGGTAGTGGTTAAAGGCATCAAAATCTTCCAGGTGGAAGTTGATGTGCCCGGTAAGCTGCATATTAAAATGCGCCCGCAGCTCATCATAGGTTGCCTGGAAACTGTCAATGGTATCTTGCGAAAGGCCAGTAGTATCGAATAAAAAACTATTCATTGCTTATTTAAAAAACAGCCTAAATATAGCAACAGGCGGCTTAATTATTTTGTGTATTTTCACTAATAATTAAAACCCCTTGCCATGAAATATATCAAACACGCCCTCCTTTGCATAACCTGCTGTATAACCCTAAGCTTAGCTGCCCATAGCCAGGCAAAAAGTGCCGCCGTAATAAACCAGGAGTTAAGCGCCAACCGTAAAAAGATCGATTCGCTGGATAAACTGCTCATCGCCGTTTTGGGCAACCGGCAGCGCATTGTGCAGGAAATTGGCGTGTACAAAAAGAAGAACAATGTGCCGCCGCTACAGCCCGCACGTTTTAAAGAAGTGGTTGACAGAGCCATTGCAGCAGGCAGTAAAGAGGGGCTTTCTGCCGATTTTATTACCGAGTTGATGAACGCCATCCACAAAGAAAGCTTGCGGATGGAGGGCGATACTACGGTAAAAAATTAAAGCATTACTTAATTAGCTATCGGCCAATGCTAAAGTGTTTACCGCGGAACGATAATTTTGCTTAATTTACGCCATTAAACTATCTGTTATTAAATGAGAAAATTATTACTACCTGTTGTTGCGCTGTTAACGGCCACGCTTCTTTTTCAAAGTTGCGCAAAATCAAAAAAAGTTATTGTAACGCAGCCTGTAAAGGTGCAGGGCTTGTTCTCCCTCACCGGCAACTGGCCCTCGCTGGGTATTACATCCAAAGCTGCTCTGGAGCT
>CBFGNE010000370.1:0-4734 GCA_965649995.1 uncultured Mucilaginibacter sp. | reverse complement strand
AGCCGGCGCAATCTGTTTTATGGTATATAATATTGTTAAAGCTTCCGCGGGGGTACCATTGCCGCGGAAAATGCCTTGCCGAAAAAATTGCCGTGCAAGGCGTGCCAACTGCAGCAGCTAAATGCATAGGCCCACTATCGTGCCCTATAAAGGCTTTTGCCTGTTTTAATACCGCCCCTGATACACGTGGCGAAGTTTGCCCGCACAAATTTATAGCCGCCCCGCCCCATGCTTCAATACAGTTGCCCGCTTGCTCAAATTCATCCGGCCCGCCTATCATTACTAAAGTCCAGCCTGGTAACAATTGCGATAACTGCCTTAGCATTTTATGCCAGTTGCCCGCTTCCCAGTGGTTAACCTGGTTTTTTGTACCTGTACTTGCGGCTATTATTGGCTGGCCTGCAGCTATAGCACTAAGTTTTTTCCGGGCGGTTTCAAGCTCCTCTGCGGTAAATTTAAGGTCCCAATACCTGTCATCGTCAAGGTTAATAATGCCAAGTGCCTTTGCACGGCGCGCCAGCCTTTTGGCCTCCCATTCCAGATTGCCGGTGGCAGGGTCGGCAGATAGCTCAAAATCGGGCAATATGACCGGAAAACCGATAGTATTTTTCACGCCGGCACACTTAAAAAAGCACCAGTCTCTAAATACCACCAGTTTGGTTTTAAACAACGTTCTAAGGGTTCGCACGCCGGCCAGGTAAATTAGGGTGTCAATCTGCAACGCTCTTATTTGGTTTAAAAGCTTTAACAGCACTAACGCATTACGCGTGCCTACGGGGTAGGCCAGTACCCTATCAAAAAAATATCCCTCCCCCAAAACACTCGTCAACGGGGCGGCCTTGCTCACAACAGGATTATTTGTTAACAGCGTTATATCCGCGTTTGGATACGCCTGCCGTATTTGATGGAAAACGGGCAAGGCCATAACCGTATCGCCAAGGCTGCCGAGGCGGTATATAAGTATCTTTTTTTTTGCCGCCATCAACACCAATGATTACTGTTGCTCCGGGGCCTTCTCCCTCATTGCAGCGATAGTTAAACCGCCCATTATTATACCAAACCCTAAGGCTGTTGGCTGCGCCCACTGCCCCTGTGCCACGGCCTGGAAACTTACGCTTACCATTAGCCATGCCAACATATTATTTATCTTTAATCGTTTATAGGCCTGCGCCATCATTTTTAAGCTCAATTGTAGCCTTACAACAATAGCAGCAATACCAAAAACGGCCCCCATTTCGCCTATCAACCTGCCCCACTCGCCCTCGGCTATCAGGAACACGTCCGACCGGCCAATTAACAGCCTCGCCCCTGCGTTGGTGCCCATGCCTATGCCAAACCCAAAAAACGGCAGCTCTGAATTCACAAAAGGCTCTAGTATGCTGGCACCGATACGGTTTACAATAGTATTATTGATGGTACCTTCACTCTCTTTAGCAGTATCAAAACGCGAGGTAAGTACAGTAATTGCGTTTCTAAAAAACGACAAGTTACTTAGCAATGCCAGGATGATAACCAGCCCTACCACGGCAATCAGCATCCTGCCTAAAAGTTTTGGGGTCCTGGAGATGGAAGCCAATGCAAATATCCCTGTTAAAACAACCTGGATAAGCAAGCCGCGACTGATGGAAATAGGGATTGCTGCAATAAGCGCCACAGTGGCCGCAATAAGTAATATCCTGTTTATCCTTTCAATGTTAAGCCAAAAATAAACCACAAAAACAGCCACCAATGAAAAAAACTGCGTATTACCCGTTGTGAATGAAAAAGTACCAGGCGGCCTAAAATAACCAAGGGCACCGCTAAACCCACCACCTTGCGAATCGGCACCGATACCCTTGTTTACAAATGCTGTTTGCGGGCTGTAAAACTGCAGGGCAATAAGGACAAACATGGGGATAGACATCCAAAGTACTATTTTACCCATCCCGATAGCATCGTCTTTATCAAAAATTTTGCCTATCAAAAATATCAGGGGGAAATGGAAGAGTAATATACGGGTACCGTAGGCGGCAACCAGCAAACTATGGTGCCCAACCAATATAGCTGTAAACAAAGCGCAACTGCCAATAAAAGTCATAACATAAAAATGGTTGTTTGACGGCAGGTAGCCATTGCGCCAGGCGGTTACAAGCAACCATATCGCAACTGGATCGCGCACAACCAGCAGGGGGGTTGCAAACCCCGGGAACACCCATTTACGCAGCCCGCCTTCGATAATAAGCAGGATAAAATATACCCAAATACCCTTTTTTAACGATGCTACCACTGCCTCGTGGTTTACCCGGCTCTGGAATTTAAGGGCCGTGTTCCTGGTTAAAACAGCAGTATTTCTTTCGAGTGTATTACTCATTAATGCAGATGATTATAAACCTTAAACATAATTAATTATTGCGAATTATGGCGTTTAGTAATTCGTTTCCGTAAACAGCCCAGGGCCTTTTAGCGGCAGTTTCCATTGCGGCTTGCCCGGCGGCCTTAATAAGTGCCGGCCGTAAAAGCAGTCGCTCAATGGCTTCCTGCAACCTCAATGTGGATCCCGCTTCCATTAGCCAGCCGTTTTCGCCATCTGTAATTATATCCGGGCCTGCGGTACGGTCGGTAGTTATCACAGGTGTACCCTGCGCCATCGCTTCGGTTATCACCAGCCCAAAACCCTCAAACAATGATGGGAATACCAATACATCATGCTCCCTCATCAATTTCAATACCCCGTTATGCGGCAGACTGGGTATCCAGCGGTGCTTTGTTAAGGCTTCATTTAAAACGGCGCAATCATCAACCAGCTTACTTCCAACAACGGTAAGCTCAACTTTGTTGCCAAAAGTTTTTACTGCTGCAAATAAATCGGCAATGCCTTTTCGCTGCGACAGCCCGCCAACAAAAAGCAGCTTTAACGGCCTGGCTCCTGTTATGGCCTGGTAATGCCGTTCTGCCGCCACCGGCGGAAAAGCGTAGGGCACCACATTAACGCCTGGCAACTCTCCGGGAAAGTACTCCAGTGTTTTTTTTGTAAAACTGCTGGCAACAAAAATATTATCAGCAAGGCTTATCTCCGCATCCTTACGGGCAAGCTTTGTTTCCGAATCTTTTAAACCGGTTAGGGTGGCCGCCCAATCGGGCCACCGCTCGCGTTCGGCACCAAGCATTATCCGCGCTGCCCGCCAGTAGCCTATTGGTAAATCGTATATACAACTTATCCCGTTTAATTTTGCCTGTCGGAAGGATTGCAAGGCACCATCTTCATAGGCATAGATAGCATCAGGCTTATTTTTTTTTGCCATTTGGGCAACACGCCCGGCAACTTTTTTATCTAAGTTACTATATACAGCGTCCACGCATGCCCAGCCGGTTTCGTGCGCTACGGCGCCTTTTAGCCCTATCCGGGGCAATATCATCCTGCCAAGTTCTTTTACAGGATATGAGATTATCTGGCTCTGCGGTATCGGATACGTTCTGCGCAGCCACTCCTGCTTTAGGTTGCCGGGCAGCAGTTTTAGCCATGGAGAGGACGGGTTTGCGGCAACAGTTGTATCAAACTCTGCCAGCATGCCCTGTTTAGATAAGGCGCTTAGCAATGCCCTTACAAACTCATTACCGGTTGGATGCGACAACACTATCCTCATACATTTTTATAAACCGGACCTGCCGCTAAAATTTCTATTATAAACAATCATACAAATTAACATAATTGTAAGAATATACAATTATAATCATTGAAATCGTAATTATCAGCCTTAACGGTGCTTATTGTTGCTTTAATTATTGTTTGCTGATTAACGCTTAACCTTTTACTGCCGGTTTTGTACGCAACAGCCATTTAAAAAACCGGCTCCACACAGGGCGCTGCATTTCCAGCAAAACGCCCAGCAGCGATGCTGTAACCAGTACCGAAAAAAGTGCCTGCCATAGTTGTGCACTGTCGTTTTCTTTACGCCCGAACAGAGACATCCACAAAACCAACAGCGGGAAGTGAAGCACATAGAGCGGAAAGGTTAGGTCTGCAGCTTTGCGGAACCAATTAGCAAATTTCAGTTCGGTGCTAAGGTGGTTGCCGGTGGGCAGTATCCATAATGCAACCGCAATAAATAGCCCAACTATCCAATCGGTTACAAACTGGTTGGCATAATATAATGGGGCGTAGCCAATTTTATAAGGAATAAAAGGCACATAAGTTACTGCAAGCCAGCCGGCAAAAAGCGCCAGCAGCACAAAAAACCAAGCGGTGGCTGCTTTTACCGATGGCCTGGGTAATATATACGCGGCGTAGCCCAAAAGCCACACCGGCATCATCAGAACTATTTTTGGCCCGGCCAATAAAACAGCAGCAACGGGCAGCAAAAAGGATTGCCAGCCACCTTTGCGGAAAAACCACAACCCAAATATGGCATAATACCAAAACTCGAAACTTAAGGACCATAGCGAACCATTTAATGGCGGCGCGGACGAGTAAAGCCATAATTCGTTTACAAACAGGCCCGAGGCAATATATCGTACCCATTCGTGCCCGCGCGAAAATTCAACAAGCACCTGCGGGTTGGTTTGGTTGATTATAAAGGCTATTGCAGCGGTGATTATCAGTGCAGGGATCACGATAGAACACAGCCGGCTTAAACGCGCCTGTGCATACAAGGTGCCCCCCCTGTTTTTACTGATAGTGGTATGCGCAATTACATAGCCCGAAAGCACAAAAAAGATAACTACTGCGGCATGCGACGGCTCGCCCGGCTGGTTATG
>CBFGNE010000369.1:0-4734 GCA_965649995.1 uncultured Mucilaginibacter sp. | reverse complement strand
AAGAGGAGGTAAGCCAGCAGTTCTTTATTTTCTTTTTTATAGCGCACCAGCCGTAGTGCCAGTTCGGCAAGCTGCTCTTGTGGCAGGTGCTGCAATTCTTTTTTTATTTGTTGTAATCCGTAGGTGGCAATGCTCATATTAAACTTTCTGCAACATAGTAAAATTCGTAGTTTAGCAGCACTGATCGTAATCAAATGCAAAAAAACAAACTCACCCTGTATATTTTTATAGCACTTATACTGGGTGTTATAGCCGGCTATATCTACAATGCTACGGTAATAAACGCCATTAACACCAAAATGAGCGCTGCCGAAGCACAAATAAAAACCATCGACCTGCAGATAGCTGCCTCCAAAGATACAACCACTGCCGATTTTAAGGCACTAAAAACACAACGTACAGCGCAGGCAAAAGTTCGCAAAGAAAGCGATACCGCAAGGGAGGATAAGCTAGTTGGCTTTACCGTACTGAGCGATATATTTCTCCGGCTGATAAAAATGATTGTAGCGCCGCTGGTATTTACTACGTTGGTGGTTGGTGTGGCCAAGGTGGGCGATATTAAATCCGTTGGGAGGATTGGTGGTAAAACCCTGCTTTGGTTTTTGAGCGCAACGCTGGTGTCATTGCTATTGGGCATGGTACTGGTAAACTTTTTTAAACCAGGCGAGGCAATGCATTTACCGCTGCCGGATGCTAACCTGAGTACGGGTATCCAAAAAACGGCTTTGTCTTTGCGTGATTTTATCGGGCACGTATTCCCGAAGAGTTTTGTGGAGGCGATGGCCAATAATGAGATATTGCAAATTGTGGTGTTCTCCCTATTCTTCGGCGTAGCCACAGCTGCTATTGGCGAACCGGGACTTATTGTGATAAAAGCGTTAGACGCTATTGCTCATGTGATATTAAAGATAACCGGCTATGTAATGCAACTGGCGCCATTGGCGGTATTTGGCGCAATAACGGCTATTATTGCTAAACAGGGATTGGGCATCCTATCTACCTATGCCATATTTATCGGCGAATTTTACTTCTCGCTTTTAATATTGTGGACTGTAATTGTACTGGCAGGCTTCGCCGTGCTGCAAAAACGGGCATTTAATTTGGTGGGCAGGATAAAAGACGCCATGCTAATTGCCTTTAGCACCTCTACCAGTGAGGCAGCCTACCCGAAGGTATTATTAGAACTGGAGCGTTTTGGCTGTAATAACAAAATAGTAAGCTTTGTGCTGCCTTTGGGCTATTCCTTTAACCTGGATGGCTCTATGATGTATATGACGTTTGCGTCGTTGTTCCTTGCGCAGTCATATGGCATACATCTCGGCTTTAGCCAGCAACTTTCCATGTTATTAGTATTGATGCTAACAAGTAAAGGTATTGCGGGCGTGCCGCGTGCATCGCTGGTGGTAATAGCGGGCACAATCTCCCTGTTTAACATACCAGAGGCTGGGTTGGCGCTATTAATAGGTATCGACCCGTTACTGGATATGGGCCGCTCTGCAACCAACGTTTTGGGCAATGCGATGGCTACAGCTGTAGTAAGCAAATGGGAAGGCGAGTTAAAAGATTAGATTTGTGTGTGGATTATTGAAAATAAAATATCCAATTTTGCGGCTTTAATCACTTAGCGTTTCTCATGTCTTCTTTAAAATCAAAAAAAACATTCCTCATCCTTAGCATCACGCTGCCTTTTTTACTTTACTGCTTTTATTACTACGGCATGATGGTGAAGAATGCTCCCTATAAATTTTCGGAGTTCGACTCAATGCAGATCCAGTTCGGCTACCGGGACAGCCTGCTGAATAAATATGATTCTAAAACAGGAGAGTACCAATACATCAACAAAAAGGATTCGGTAGTGAAAATGCATATGCGTTTAACTAATGATGACCTGCTGTACCTGCACCGCAAAGCTGCTGACCTGGGTTTTTGGGATTTCCCGGCGAAGGAGCTAAGCAATGATAGCACTGTACGCGCACCACGATATATTATCACCTTCCGTTACAAGCGTAAAACCAAAAGTGTTGTGTTTGACGCCAACTATACCGGGCCTGAAAAACTGGTAGATGCCAACCAGCGGCTAATAAAAGAGATAAAAAGCAGGCTGGGCGATGCCCAACAGCGGGTGAAAAAATAAGATGAGATACCTCCTTGCTTTTACTTTCCTACTGTTTTGTGCAACCGGATCTGCACAGCAAATTACTTATTCTGAATGGAAAAAGTTGGCAACAGAAGATATCCGCTTGCTGCCTGAGTATGGGCATGCTTCAAAATCTGAAGGGCAAATAGCAGCCGACAACGCATTAATAGCTACCGAACTCAAAGAAAACGGCACACACAGGAAGGCATCCGACGCGCTAATAAAGGTTGGTTTTACCTACTTCTACCGCGGCGACTTAAAAACAGCGATGTACCGGTTTAACCAGGCTTATCTGCTTGACGCTACAAATGAGAATATTTACTGGGGCTTCGGCGCCGTTTATGGCTCTTTCGGTGATTACCCGGCTGCTTTAGAACAATACGATAAAGGCCAGGCAATTAATCCTAATAACGCACTGATACTAACAGATAAAGCCACCATTTACTTTGTTAATTTTCAACAAGAGCAGGGCAAAGATAAAAGCAAACTGGATACAGCAATAAACTTGCTTACTAAATCATTCAGCATCGACCAAAAAAGTGAAAATACCACATTCAAATTATCGGTATGTTATTTTTTGGCCAGTGATTGCGCTAATGCCTGGAAATACTACGATGCCTGTAAAAACCTGGGCGGCAAATCAATATCCGCTGAGTACACGGCCGCACTGAAAAGCCAGTGTAACAGGTAATTATTTTAGTTGTTTATTTTAAACATAAACACTATATTTGCACCTCAAAATTTAAAACAATAATTAATCAACAATGTACGCAATAGTAAGTATAGCCGGGCAACAATTTAAAGTTGCGAAAGACCAGCAGATCTTTGTACACCGTTTACAAGGGGATGAAGGCGCTAATATTGAATTTGACAATGTGTTGTTAGCAGAGAACGAAGGCAGCTTTAAATTAGGTTCAGACCTGGCAGGCGCTAAAGTATCAGCTAAGATCGTGTCTCATTTAAAAGGTGATAAAGTAATTATCTTCAAAAAGAAAAGAAGGAAAGGTTACCAGAAGAAAAATGGCCACCGCCAGCAATTTACCAAGATAGAGATCACCGGTATCACATTATAATTAAATTTTAACCGGGGTTTTTTATATCCCACAAAAGAAATTAAGAAATGGCACACAAAAAAGGGGCCGGTAGTTCAAGAAACGGCCGCGAATCACATAGCAAGCGTTTAGGTATCAAAATTTTTGGCGGTCAGCCTGCAATTGCTGGTAACATCATCGTTCGTCAGCGTGGTACCAAACACAATCCGGGTTTAAACGTAGGTATCGGTAAAGACCATACCTTGTTCGCTTTAACCGCAGGGCACGTAGTATTTAAAAAGAAAGCAGATAACCGTTCATACGTTTCTGTTATTCCTTTTGAAGTTGCTCCTGTAGCTGAAGACGCAGCACCTGCACCTGCTGTTAAAGCAGAAGCAAAAGCTGTAGAAGTTGCTGCACCGGTTGCAGAAGTTGAAGTTGCTGAAGAAGCACCTAAAGCAAAAAAAGCACCTAAAGCTAAAAAAGAAGACGCTACTGAAGCTGAAGAAGCAGCAGCTGAGTAATTTCTTAAGAAGCTCTCAATATTTAGAAAGCCTTGTATCATTTGATGCAGGGCTTTTTTTGTGCCGATTGTTTTGAATTGGCCGAAATTATCAGCAAATTCATGCGATATGCTTTACAAAGAATACCTGCCTCATCCCTACCTGCGCGACCGGGTAGAATGTTACTGGAAGTTTGTAGTAGAACCAGTTACAGATGGAAGTATCGAACCGCTTAGCCATGTTTTCCCGCCGGATGGCAGTTGTTCGCTGCTGTTTATCAATATGGCATCGTTTCATCACAAAGCCATCGTATTTGTGGGGCCAACAACTATTATCAAAGAAATTCCGGTTTTTTCAAATTCAATAAGTTTTGGCATACGCCTTAAACCCGGTTGTTCGCTTTGGCTTAATGCTACCGAGCCGGCCGCTATTGCCAATAGTGTAATTCAATACCAGCCAGAGGATATCAGCGCCTGGCAGCAGGAAATTTTAACACAAATGGAACTCAGTTTTGATAACAAGGCCCTGCTGGATGATATACTGATGAAGGTTAAGCCTGAAAGCAGTGTAGAGCCAGATGCCCGTATTGTTAACGTTGTCGATTTCGTTATAGCCAGAAATGGACAGGCAACCTTAACCGAGGTAGCAGATGTAAGCCATCTTAGCCCGCGGCAATTGCAGCGGCTTTTTACAAAGGAAACCGGTATTGCCATTAAGCAATTTTGCCAGATGCGGCGGCTGCGCAAAGCTATTATAGACCTGCACATACAACACCGCACTTATCCGGAAATGGTGGCTGAGCGCGGCTTTGCCGACCAGGCGCATTATTATAAATCTTTTAAGAACGTGGCAGGATATGATATCCGTAAGTTCATTAGCTACATTGGGCAGATAGAACATATCATGGTTTAGCAGAATGTCGTAATTGTACAATACATTACCACTGCTGAGCAATAAATTTGAAAGAAAAAACCATGAATAAATTAATTACTATCGCATTTGCACTCGTGTTACTATCGAGCCTTGGTTATTCGCAATCATAAGAAACAGATAAGGATGACAA
>CBFGNE010000368.1:0-4736 GCA_965649995.1 uncultured Mucilaginibacter sp. | reverse complement strand
TAACAGCCACCCTCCTGTCTATTGCCGGCGAGATTACCAGCGCGTCCATGTTTTCTTTAAGCGAAAGGAAGTTATAATCTTTCACTACACCTATTACCCGGCGTGGTTTCTCGTCCCTGATTGTGTTTTTTAGTTGTTTGCCTATCGCCTTTTCCGGCGTAAAGCCAAGCTTTTTGGCTGCTGTTTGATTAATAAGCACAGCATCGGTAGAATCGGTTGTAAACTGAGGCGAAAAATCGCGACCGGCGATTATTTTCAAGCCAAGTGTTTTCACAAACTGGAAGTCGGCAAATTCTGTGCGCGATTTAAATACATCGTGCTGCCCCTCGGCTTCAAACGTATGCATATCATGAAAACCGCCCGGCTCGCCCGACATTAGGGAGACAGAGGCGATATTAGCGTTAGCCTCCAGTTCCTTTTTGAAAACGCTCATCTGGTTGTAGATGTCGTTATTATCCAGCTGTACTATTACCGCCTGTTCTTTATCATAGCCGAGCTCTTTGCCTTTTACAAAACTCATCTGCTTCATAATTACAATAGTGCCGATAATAAGCAGTACAGAGATACTAAACTGTACCACCACGAGCGATTGCCTGAAGAATGCCCCGCTTTTACCCAAACGCAGTTTGCCCTTAAGCGCCTGTATCGGTGAAAAAGCCGACAGGAAAAACGCAGGATAACTTCCCGCCAGGAAGCCGATAACTACAATAACTCCCCCTAAAAACAAGTAGATGGGTGCTGAGTTCCAGCTGGCAGATACGTTATAGCCAAGCAATTCGCGATACCAGGGCATCGCTGCAATTAATATTATTACAGATAAAACGCAGGAGATGATAGTAAGCAGCATGCTCTCGCCAATGAATTGCAATACAAGGTGGTTTTTTAAAGCACCCAATACTTTCCTTAACCCAACTTCTTTAGAACGTTCCACTGCGCGGATGGTAGACAGGTTGGTGAAGTTGATACAGGCGATGAGCATGATAAGCACCGCTATAGAAATAAATATATATACCACGGTTTTATCGCCGTGCTTTACATTATCAAATGCTGATGCAGGCTCGAAGTAAATATCGTTCAGTGCGGTAAGCTTAAGCCCGAATTTGGCACCGAAACGCGCCATATCCTTGCCCATATACTTATCCATAAACTGCGGAAACTTCTTCTCCAGCTGCGCCTTATCGCTATGCTCATCCAGCAATACATAGGTAAAAAGGCCGTTGTTGATCCAAACCTTAAAGTAATCCTCGTTAAAATAGTTAGATAATGGCACCACCACATCAAAATTCAGGTGCGAATTGGCTGGTACATCCTGCGCAATACCGGTAACTTTCAATTGTTTTTGTTTGTCCAGTGTTACCACTTTACCCATTGCGTTATCAATGGTACCAAAATATTTTTTTGCGGTAGTTTCGGTAAGCACAATGCTCGATGGATCTTTCAGCACCGAAGATGCATCGCCTTTTAAAAGCTTGAAGGAAAACAGGCTGAAGAAATCAGCATCAGCGTTATATAATTTCTTTTCCACAAAAGCTTTGTCGCCAAAAGAGATCAACCCCTGAGTTGGTTGAACTCGTACGGCTTGTTTTATATCTCCCGGGAAATCGTTCAATAACGCCGTTGCATAAGGCCCCGAGAGGTAAGGTACACCTTCTTTCAGTTCGTCGAAAGTGCGCATTACGCGATACATGCGTTTGCCTTTATTGTGGAATTTATCCACGCTGAACTCGTTCATAATATAAACGAATATCATCATGCAAACGGTGATACCGATGGTTAACCCCAATATGTGGATCAGCGAAAACGCCTTGTTTTTATACGAGTTGCGCCAGGCTATTTTGATATAGTTTTTTATCATGATTATATTCTGATTACACCGATTTGTATTTTGATTGCACCGATTGCCTTACTTTGAATATTCAAGTTGAACATTGATGTCACCTATATAATTCAATCTTGATTCTTGGCTCTTTGCTCTTGCATCTTATTTTATTCGCTCCTTAAACTCTTAACCGGGTTTGCCAGTGCAGCTTTAATCGCCTGGAAACTTACGGTTATTATCGATATCAGTATAGTTACCACAGCGGCTGTAATAAATACCCAAGGGCTTATTGGCACTCGGTAAGTGTAACCCTGCAACCAGGTATGCATTCCCCACAATGCCAATGGTCCAGCTATTACAAATGCGATAGCAACCAGCATTAAAAAGTCTTTAGATAACATGGTGGTAACACCAAATACCGAAGCTCCCATTACTTTGCGTACCCCAATTTCTTTAATGCGGTTTTGCGCCATATAAGTGGCAAGGCCGAACAATCCCAGGCAGGAAATAAATATGGTTAACCCGGCAAACAGCGTAGCTAATGTGCCGGTGCGTTGCTCATCCTTAAATTTCTTGGCGTATTCATCATCTACAAAATGATAATCGAAGGGGTACTCAGAGTTAAATTTCTTAAATATGCCTTCCGCCAGTTTAAGGTTTTTAGCGGTGGTATTTTTCTCGTTAAGTTTATAATGAATAACATTGAACCATGACTTTGCACCCTGTATTACCATTGGCTTAACCGGCTCGTAGGGCGATTGCAGGATAAAATCTTTTACTACGCCCACTACTGTTAACTTGTCATTGCCATTCTTTACAATTTGGCCAATTGGATGTTTGAAACCCATTATTTTTACCGATGCCTCGTTCAGCATAACGGCCATCGAATCTGAAGGGTATTTTACCGGGTCCATATCGCGGCCTTCTACCACTTTCAGGCCCATTGTTTTGGTAAAAGAGCCATCGGTATTGTATACGTTGAAATCTATTTTTGCACCCTCTTGTTTCCCGTCCCAGCTGTAATCCCAGGTATCACTCCAACCTTCAGTCATAGGCGCGCTGGTTTTACTTACGGAGGTAGCCGCACCACTTGTTAATAATTCGTTGCGGATTAGATTGTAATTTTTTTCGACGTTGCCAATCATAAAGGTGTACACCAAGTTGTTTTTCTTATAGCCGGTATCCCGGTTTTGGGCGTACTCTAATTGCTCGCGTACAATGATTGTAGATATAATGAGTACAATAGCAAAGGTAAATTGCACCACAACCAATATTTTACGTGGCGATATGGCCGCATTGGCAGCTTTAAAAGTGCCCTTTAATACTTTTACGGGGATAAATGAGGACAGGTATAGCGCAGGATAGCTACCTGATAACACACCTGTAAAAAGTATAAATGACAATGATATCAGCCAGAATAACGGGCTATTATAGGGCACAATTAAATGTTTATCGGTAAGGTTATTGAAGCCGGAAAGGGATAACTGGACGATGATGAGTGCCAATATCCCGGAGAAAAACGCGATCATGATACTTTCGCCGAGGAACTGTGAAATAAGGCTCCCTTTTGATGCTCCTACTACTTTACGGATACCTACTTCTTTTGCACGCTTCTCGCTGCGGGCAGTACTTAGGTTCATGAAGTTGATACAGGCGATCAGCAAGATAAATGCGGCGATGATGCTAAACAATCTGATGGTTTCAATACGGCCGCCAACAATTTTACCATTCTCGAATTTTGAGTATAAGTGCCATTTGGTGGCGGGGTGCATAAACACATCAATATCTTTAATATCAGAGTGCGAACGCGTAATATTTTTTACCTGAGCATTAACGGCAGCTTCGGTTACCCCGGGTTTTAAAAGTGCCCAGGTTTGTACGGAGTTATTACCCCAGTTCTTCTCAACCTGCCCGTTAACTTTTTCCAAATAAGTCCATGGCATCAGGTATTCAAAATCAAACTGCGTGTTATTTGGCAGGTCTTTCATAATACCGGTTACGGTAAAATAATCAACGCTGTCTATCTTGATGGTTTTACCCATCGCATCCTCATCGCCAAAAAGTTTTTTAGCCGTTTTTTCTGTGAGGACAATATTTTTCATTTCGTTCAACGCCGTTTTTGGGTTACCCTTTAGCAGCGGAAAACTAAACATCGTCAGGAAATCAGGGTCGGTGTGGTTACCACCCAATGTAAGGTGCTTTTCGCCTATAGTGAATAAGAAATTAGCGCGGGTGGTACGTGCCACCTGCTCTACCTGCGGATAATCCTGCTTAAGGCTGCTGCGCATTATTTTTGGCGTAGTTCCCCAGCACCACATTTTACCATCAAAAACCGAGCGGTTGTACATCTGGTACAGGCGGTCCTTTTTATCGTGGAACTGGTCGTAGCTTACTTCGTTTTGTACCCAAAACAAAATAAGGGCAGCACTTGCCATCCCAACTGCCAAACCGGCAATATTTATAGCAGTAAAACCCTTGTTTTTTAACAGGTTACGCCAGGTTATTTTCAGATAATTCTTGAACATAATTTTTTGCAATTACACAGATTGTATTTTGATTTCCCTGGTTACTGTTACTGTCGGTTAAAACTTTTAACTACTCACCGCTCTAATTCACCAACCCTAAAAACAGGGCAATTCTCAAGCCGTCCCACCGCCAATGTAAATGGCGGTGGGTAGAGCCGGAGGCACACTTAACTATATATTAATCAAATAGGTTAACCCTGATTAGGGTGTTATACCATGATGTTTTCCATCACTGTCTGTCCGTCCAGCAGGCGGATGATACGGTGACTGTAACGGGCATCATGCTCCGAGTGCGTAACCATGATGATGGTAGTACCCTGCTCGTTCAGGTCGGTTAACAGTTACATTACGTCGTTACCGTTGCTGCTATCCAGGTTACCGGTAGGCTCATC
>CBFGNE010000367.1:0-4741 GCA_965649995.1 uncultured Mucilaginibacter sp. | reverse complement strand
ACACTGTATTTTGATAGCAGTGTGCGCAAATTTAATTGCTTCAACCAGTTCAGCTTCTTGTATCTCGGCACTTTCGCCTTCCACCATGTTGATGTCGTGCTGGTTACCTGCTACAATGAATTCTAAGGTTGCAGTCTTTAACTGGCTAAGGGTTGGGTTGATAACCAACTGGCCATCAATCTTGGCAACGCGAACTTCAGATATCGGCCCGTTGAAAGGGATATCAGAAACAGCTAACGCTGCAGATGCCGCTAAACCTGCCAGTGCATCCGGCATAATGTCTTTATCGGCAGAAATTAAGGAGATCATCACTTGTGTATCAGCATGATAATCCTCCGGGAACATTGGGCGCAATGCACGGTCAACCAAACGCGAGATCAAAACCTCGTAGTCTGACAAACGTGCCTCGCGGCGTAAAAAACCACCCGGGATACGGCCGGTGGAAGCGTATTTCTCTTGATAATCTACAGAAAGAGGTAAGAAATCAATGCCCTCTTTTGCATCCGGTGATGATACTACAGTAGCCAATAACATGGTATCACCCATCTTAATTACTACGGAGCCATCTGCCTGCTTAGCCAGTTTACCGGTTTCGATCTCAATGGTGCGGCCGTCACCTAAATCAATTACCTTTTTAATTACGTTTAAACTCATCTTGTTTGTGTTGTAGGGTACTTTTCATCTTCAGGAGCACCCCGGTTTTTATGTGTGTGTGTATATTGTTTCGATGCGTATGTTTTTGCCGGTTTTCATCCGGCCTTTTAAAGTTTGTTGGCTGGTTTTATAGGTTTATAAGGGGCAGCAAACATAATTTCAAAAAGTAAAAAAGCCATCCAGCATAATGCGGACGGCTTTTTGAAAAATATTCAGGAAGATTACTTGATGATATCCCTTAGCGCTAAGGCTTTGATGATAGCACGATACCTGTTGATATCTTTTTTGAACAGGTATGCCAGCAATCCGCGGCGTTTACCTACTAATTTTTGTAGCGATAACTGGGTAGAAAAATCGTGTTTGTTTTTCTTTAAGTGCCCGGTTAAGTGCGCTATGCGGTAAGTAAATAATGCTACCTGTCCTTCGGTTGTACCGGTATCAGCGGCATTCTTACCATGTTTTGCAAAGATCTCTGCCTTTGCTTCGTTACTTAAATACATTACGTAAATAATATTAAAGCGTTTAAAATTCTATTAATTGTGGCGCAAAGATACGCTTAAGCTTTTACATGTGCAAGGGGTGGGTGGAATGTTTTAAAGAGGTATTGTAAAGTTGAAAGGTTGTAAAGTTGGAAGGCTAAGAGATTGGTTTCTATGAGGTTATTCATCGTCGATAGGTTTTGTTAAGATGTTATTGTGGAGTGGTAGGTTTTGTTAAGATGTTATTGTGGAGTGGTAGGTTGGGTGATGGTAGATTGAATTAGTTGGATGGTTATGGTGATTTGTGTACGGCGTTACCTGGTAAGCGCTGACTGCTGATAAAAAAGCGGCGGGTTGTGCGATTCCCCTCTTGAGAAGGGTGCAGGTGTGTCGCGGAAATGCTTGATAAGAGGTAAAACTCCCTATTTATGGCGTTCCCTGCGGGCCGCGCTATCCGTTCCAACTCCTCATTCCGTCCCCACTGATAGAAGTGGGGACTCCATTCCGGGGTTTCCACTGCTATCGCTAACGCGGGATTTGCCTCTATTTTTTAAATCCGTCTTTGAAAAGCCTTGCGTCGAAACACGCAAAATCAGAGAGTGGCTTCATAGTAGTACCGAGCATTTATTTATATCTTTACGATAATGGACATTGCGCTGACCGGTATTGAAAAACAATTGGCGGATTTCATGAGCGACATATCCGAGGACGCCTATTGCTCGAGTTGGAACTATGGCTTAGAATACACCTTGTGGGATGCTGTGCTTAACGGCGAGTGCCGCTATGCCCGGCATTACATTACAAAGGAGAATATTGAGGTTATGATCAAACTGTCCAACGAATGTGGTTGCTGGATTTACTTTGACGATGAAAAGGGACAAACCCCTATACCTCTTGATGAATGGCGCAAAAAATTCAATAGGGACATCTCCAAAAACTTCAGGCTGATAGACAAGTGGGGAAATATACCACCACAGCAACCCGCAGTCAACAAGATTAAAAGAAGGAAACGCAACCGCTTTCAACGTTTTTGGAACAAAATACTTCATCGGCTTGGGCTTTTTCGTAGGCTCTACTAGAAAAATTTCCACAGTTGCAGACTATCCTTTATGTATATCTAACTACATTATTCGCGAGTCAATATAAGTTGCGCTGCGTTTTCGGGCTTTCCACTGCAATCGCTAACGCTGGTGTTCCGATTAAAACTAAAGCAGTAAGCGTAATTTACCATTGCAACTATTTTAACAATATGTCTTTTGCCTTCTCCAATAATTCATCCTTACCTGCTTTTATGCCGGCAATGGTTGGTTTTATGGGGACATCTATCCTTACACCCTTCCTCTGCGTTTCTGTACCATCAGGATAGTAAACACCTATCCCCGATATCATGGTAGAAATTCCGCCGGGCAACGCTATGGAAGAGACATTGCCATCGGCCCCGGCTGTTGTGCTACCTATTACTGTAACATTTGGCGAGCTTTGGAAACACATAGTGGTGTACTCTGCCTGGCTTTGCGATGTTTCATTAACAATAACCACAACTTTACCTTTATACACGCCGGAAAGTGCCGGCGGTATAGCTATTGGTTCGCCTATAACAAACAAACCTGGCCGGCTAATACTGCCCGCGGAGAATTTCACAAATGGGGTATTATTGGTTTTTATATACGGCCCGAAAGTGTAAGGCATAAACTCCGAAGGATAACAACGCATATCTATAATGATCCCTTTAGTTTGCTCAAACAGGGCCTTGATAGTATCAAGGTCCTTATTATGATACTTACCCGGGTATAAATAACCGATGTTGTTATCCATCAAATAAAAACCTTTTGCTTTTGGGCTGGGGTCATAATCCATAGCATAATTTATCTTAGCCATTGGCAGCGTATTAATTACGGCCGCCAATTGTTTACCGTCGCGCTGCAGGTTAAGCGTTAGCTTGTCTTCATTATTCCGTAGTAAAAAAGCCAACGGCAAATCCCGTAATTGCGCAGCATAGTTAGATGCGGGCGTATAAGGCAAGTACTTTTTTATCAGTTCCGTTACGGGTTTGCCATTTATGGCAGTAATAATATCCCCCGGCTTCACCAGTTCTTTAACGTTTAAAGTATCGTTATAATAACCTGTTACCACCAACTGCTCTTCCACAAATTTCGCTTTAAAAGGAACCGCATTTTTTCCCTTATAATCATTTAGCACCTGGTTGCTGCGCCCAATATTGGCATGCGTATCGTGCACACGTGAGATGAGGGCAAGCGTATTTAGCGTATACTCCGTTGCGTTGGCCGATCGTACAAATTTTGGTATACAATCCGCCAGTACCTCGTTCCAATTCTCCGTAATCAGGTACTTGTATGGAAAGTAGTATTGGATCATGCTCCAATACCTATATAAGCAGAGCAACCTAAAGCCGGCATCGGGGTATTTCATGGCGCTGTAGGCCATTTCGTTTGTAAAAACGGGGTTGCCAACGCCTGGCACCAGGGTTACGTAATAGTTTTTGGCAATCGCTTCATTATTCAACATATTACTTAACTCATCCGTTAAGGTTTTGCTTAGTACTTTACCACTAAATAGTTGCCCGTAATCAGGTTCCAATTTAACATTATTGCCCTTATATGGTACACATGCTGTGCATTTAGGCACAGCCCCAAGGCTTTTAAGCCAGTTTGCAAGCGCCGCACTTAATTCTTCATTATTACCGGCTTTTAAAACAGCAGGCATCACCCTAAATAATTCGGCATCCATATTTACATCGCCTTTGGCAACATTTGGGTGATGGTACTTTACAAAACCCCATACCTGCCCAAGCATTGCTAAATTGCTTATTTGCTGTTTGCTTAAGGTTACCGTTTCTATTTTCGATCCTTTGTTAAAAGCAGTATCTCGTTCTGCTTTTGCCAGCGTTCTTTCTATCGCCTTTACCTGCTGTATGGGTTGCCCATCAATAAAAAGCCGGAAATTATCAACCCACATTTTCCCTTTTCCCACCAGCAAAGCGCCCAGGTGTATATTGATGGCTTTAGTTTCGTCGTAGGGTAATTCAACAACATATTCCTTCCAGTCGGTAGTGCCGGTTATCCCCCTGCCCTGCATATTATCAAAAGCCTGGCTGCCGTCAACACGCATCCAAAGCCCGGCGTAGCCGGCGGTTACGTTTTCGGTTTTAACGTATCCTCTCAGCTCTACTTTGCTGCCCTTAAATGTTTTGGGGATAACGTAATCTATCACACCAAAATCGCCCCCCTCGCCTGCTTTCTCAATAGATACGGCGTATTTGCCCT
This sequence comes from uncultured Mucilaginibacter sp., assembly GCA_965649995.1. GTDB lineage: Bacteria > Bacteroidota > Bacteroidia > Sphingobacteriales > Sphingobacteriaceae > Mucilaginibacter. Next base: position 324 of record CBFGNE010000367.1, on the reverse strand, counting down.
GCTGCTTTATGATACTATCGACTTTTACAGGGTATGATTTTAACTGTTCGGGCTGAAAATAGGTAATCCAACCCGCAGGTTTCGACCTGTCGGCGCTCAGGGTTTCTAAATCACCATTAAATTGGGTTTGAGAAATAGCAGGCCTGCAGCTTAGTAAGCCAAAAATTAACCACAAGGGAGAGAAGCGTTTCATAAAGGCGGGTTAGGTGGTGTAGATATTATGAAGGTATTAACGGGCTTTTATTTGTTTTAATATCACGGTGATGCACTAAAACAAATAACTTCAATTATACTTTTTACTTTTGATTATAACTTTCAACTTAA
>CBFGNE010000366.1:0-4782 GCA_965649995.1 uncultured Mucilaginibacter sp. | reverse complement strand
TGTAGATGTAAGCTTACACAACCGTGCATTACGTATATCCATAAAAGGGGATAATAAAGAAGAGTACCCAACTATCAAAAAATTGATAGGTGTTCTTCAGAAACAAAAGATAAACAAATTCTCTTTGATCACAACGATCAAATCGGAGCCAAAAAAATAAACAGATGGCAGAATTAGATACCTCCGGCGGGGGTAAACATAAAGGCGGAAAGGTCCGCAGTAAAAAAGCCTCTACACGCGTGGATTTAACCGCGATGGTGGATTTGGCTTTCTTGCTCATCACCTTCTTTATGCTTACCACTACGCTATCGAAACCCAAGGCAATGGATTTAGCCATGCCAGATAAGGACGAGAAGCAAACCGACCAGTTAGCCGTTGCGGCCTCCCGCTCGATGACGCTTTTATTAGGCGCCAACAACAAAGTGGAGTGGTTTATAGGCGAGCCGGGCAAATCGCAGCCTACTACCGAAAATTTCGGTAAAGATGGTTTGCGTAAAACCCTTATCGAAAAAGGAAAAGAAATTCAACAAACAACAGGTAAATACATGGTTGTTCTTATTAAACCAAGCGATAAGTCAAACTACAAAAACGTAGTTGATACGATTGATGAGATGAACATCACCGGTGTACAATCCTACGCTATTGTTGATATCCTCCCGTCAGAGCTTGAGCTGCTGAAAAGGGATGGTAATTATTAATTGTAAATTAACGGTATAAGATAATGTTCGGATCAAAATTAGACATACTAAACCAGCAGTGGATAGACGTTGTGTTTACAGGCCGTAACAAAGCTTATGGTGCATACGAATTACGTAAGGAGAACCCTCGTCATACCAACAAGGCCCTTATAATTGGTGTTGCAATATTTGTTTTTGCTATATCCTTTAAAACCATCCTCAATAAACTTGAGGGGTTTATTCCAAAGGCTGACGAAAAAGTGAAGATCACAGAAGTGGTACTTCCTCCGCCGCCGGTTGATGAAACCAAAAAACCACCACCGCCGCCACCGGAACCACCAAAACCGAAGGTTGACCAGGTGCGTTTCCCGCCTCCGGTAGTAAAACCAGATAACGAGGTGCGCGAAAAAGAACCGCCAACCGTAAAGGAACTTGAAGTTGCTGACCCTGGACAAAAAGACCAGAAAGGCGACCCAAATGCCGATATCAAAATTGACGAGCCTGTAGGTAACTCTGATGTAAAACAAGTGGTTGAGGAAAACCCTAACCAGATTTTTACAGCGGTAGAGCAACAACCAACTTTCCCGGGCGGCGATGCCGGCTTTGGTAAGTATTTAGGTAAAGCTATCCGTTACCCTGCTGTTGCACGCGAAAATAACGTACAAGGCCGCGTAATTTTAACATTTGTTGTTGAACGCGACGGGTCTTTAACGGATATCAAGGTAATGAGAGGTATAGGCAGCGGTTGCGACGAAGAAGCAGTACGCGCTTTAAAAGCATCTCCTAAATGGAAACCAGGTATTCAGAATGGCCGTCCGGTTCGTGTACAATACAGCGTACCGGTAGCATTTGCCCTGTCTTCAGAAGAGTAATTTAATGTTACCAGATAATAACGAAAAGCAAAAATCGCCCAAAAGGCGGTTTTTGCTTATTTTAGGAGCAGTCACATTTTCAATTTTTATTGCTATGGGGCTGATGTTTATATTTTGGGATGGTTTTTTCCCTAAATTAGTTAAGCCACAACGGACAATTTTTGGAGCGGTGGTAATTCTTTACAGCGTTTTGCGCTTTTCGCGCTATTTAAGAAAGGACCCAAACGATGAATAAATTGAGGGCCCTGGTGCTGGGTTTAGCAACTATTTTTATTTTTCAGGGCTGCCAGGAAAATAAAAAGGCTAAAAAAGCAGTTATACTTGACGGCTTCACGTCGGGCACAATGGTTTTTGCTGCCGATGAGTCATTTTCGCCAATAGTGGGCGAAGAGGAATACGTATTTAAAGCGCTTTACCCGGATGCGAAGCCGGTGATAAAATACACACCCGAAAGCGAGGTAGTGAACGCGCTGCTTAATGATAAAGTGAGGGTGGCAATAATTGCCAGGGAACTGGATACTACCGAGGCCGGTATTTTAAGAAGAAGGGCCTTAACGGCGGATGTTGTAAAGTTTGCCGTTGATGCGGTAACCATTATAGTAAACCGTGCTTCGAACGATACGCTAACCTCTGTAAAAGAAGTTATTAGTATGCTTAACGGCAAAGCTAAAACCGATAAGAATATAGTTTTCGATAACCCAAATTCGAGTTTGGTAAGGTATTTGAAGCAAATATCGGGAAATAAGGATTTTAAGCAGAAAAATATTTATGCCTTAAAATCAAATAAAGAAGTTATCAAATACGTGAGCGAACATCCGGATGCAATTGGCATTACCGGGTTCGCCTGGCTAAATGATCCGGATAAGGATTACGCGGACGCAGTAGATAAGGTGAAAATAGTTGGGATTAAAGATGAGAGCAGCAAAACTGCGCCAAACGAGTACTTTAAACCATCGCAGACAACGCTTGTCCAACATACGTATCCGCTAAGCAGATCGCTGTATATAATTGATTGCACAGGCAGAAAAGGATTGGGTGCAGGCTTTGCATCTTTTTTAGCCAGCGAGCGTGGACAAAGAATAATACTAAAATCGGGGCTGCTGCCTGATTCTATCCCCACAAGGGAGATAAATATAACACATTAAGACTATATACTAAATAAGAAGAAACTAAGATGAAAATGATCAGTAAAATAAGTAAACTAATATTGGCACTGGTACTTGTAGGATCGTCGGTTTTTGCACAGAGTTTAGAAGATGCAAAAAAAGCGATAGATGCCGAACAATATCAGAAGGCTAAATCGATGCTTAAAAACCTAACGGTTACGCAGGCAACTAAGGATGAGAACTTTTTTTACCTGGGATGGGTTTATATCCTGCAGGATTATACCGACTCTGCAAAAACTGTATTTAATAAAGGGATCTCAGTAAACCCCAAATCAGCTTTAAACTACGCTGGTTTAGGTGTTGCAGCATTTGTTGATAAAGACAGGGCAACCGCCACTACCAATTTTAACCAGGCTACTACATTGGCAGGCAAAGCCAGCCAGCCTTACGCTTATGTTGGTAGAGGTTACCTGATGGCTCCTGTAAACGACAGGGTGGCCCCTGCCGATGCCGATGCCGCTATTGCTGTTTTAAATAAAGGCAAAAGCCTAAATGCGAAGGATGTGGATGTATTGCTGGCGTTGGGCGATGCTTACCGTACACAATCAAAAAACACCGAGGCTTTGAATAATTACCAGGCTGCGCTGGAGCTTAACCCTAAATTAGCTGCCGCTAAAGTTGCTACGGGCGTTATTTGGAAATTCGCTAATAACTTTGAGTCATCTGAAACTGAATTTAAGGCTGCTTTAGCTATCGACCCAAACTATGGCCCTGCATACCGCGAGTGGGCAGAAACTGACGTAAGGTGGGCATTATCAGACCCTAAAGTGGCATCTTTAAAAGTTAAAGAAGCTACCGAACAGTACCGTAAATACTTAGCGTTAACAGATATGTCTGAAGAATCGCAGTTGCGTTATGCTGACTTCCTTGTGTACAGCGGCGACTGGAAGGCTTTGCAGGCTGTTGCTGCTGAATTAGCAAAAACCTCTAAAAACCTAAAAGTTCAACGTTACTTAGCATACGCAGCTTACGAGAATAAAGATTACCCTACTGCGCTATCTGCTATCAATATCTGGATTAGTAAAGCCGATCCAAAACGCGTTATCGCTCGTGATTATTTGTACCAGGGCCGTGCACAAATTGCCTCCGCACAAGATTCATTGGGTATCGCTTCATTACGTAAAGCGGCAAGTCTTGACACTACGCAAACAGATGTTTACGGTGAAATAGCGAAGTCGTTTTATCGCCAAAAGAAATATGAGGAAGCAGGTGATAGTTATAGGCAAGTTACTACCAAGGGAGGCAGAAATGTTAAGCTTACTGATTATTTTTACGAAGGTATAAGTTACTATTTCGCGTATGACCCAAAGAAACCTAATGCCGATTCTTTGTTAACCAAAGCAGATTCTGCTCTTAGTTATGTAAACCAGAAGAGCCCAACAACAGCTGACGCTTACTTATACCGCGCCTACATAAACGATTTGAAAGAAAAAGACCGTAATAACATATCGGGCCTGGCTAAACCATTCTATGAAAAATACATAGAATTAGTAATGGCCAAAGGGGTTCCGGATGAGAAAGCAAAGAAAAGCTTAGCTACAGCTTACGCTTATTTAGGCGCTTATTACGAATTCAAAGAGAAGGATGATGCCAAAGCAGCGGAAAATTTTACCAAAGCCAGAGAAAACGATCCTAACAATAATCAGGCTAAGGCATACTTTACCCGTAAAGGCGGCGCAGCAAAAGGTAAATAATATTTATAATTAAATGTGAAGGGGTTGTACTGTATAAGTACAACCCCTTTTGTTTTACTTAAATAGGATCAGTAGATGCACAAACGTATCTTTTCCCATTCCCTAAGTCTGGAAGGGTGATACACACCTCTGTTGCCGAGCAACCTTCGCAGCCTGCTTTAGCCACCCCACCAATAACCAGTTTCATTTCTTCTCTTGACAATTTTTTTTGATTTTTCATAAAACATTAAAATTAATCAGATTACGCCCTGATATTAAGCGGCATGAATTATCAAAGTACATACTTCTTTACTTTGCAAAGTATCCTTTTATTGGTGGAGAATTTGTTATGTGCTGAAATTGATACTGGATTGGGGAGATCGAAATGGCTTAT
>CBFGNE010000365.1:0-4783 GCA_965649995.1 uncultured Mucilaginibacter sp. | reverse complement strand
CCGTGTAGGTTCTCAGGAAGAATTTGATCGCCTGATGGCTTCAAAAACTGAGGAAGTGGAAGCTTAATCAGATTTTTTTAAATACTTTTGCAAAGCCTTCTATGAAAATGGAAGGCTTTGCTATTTTAGTACCATGGAAGAACAAAACGAACAACAAATAAACATTGAGCTTTCTGAGGAAATTGCAGAAGGCGTTTATGCCAACCTTGCTATCATTACCCATTCCAGCTCCGAATTTGTGCTCGATTTTATTCGGGTAATGCCGGGTATCCCAAAAGCAAAAGTAAAATCGCGTATTATACTAACGCCCGAGCATGCCAAAAGGTTGTTAACCGCGCTGGAAGATAACATCGAAAAATTCGAAGCAGTAAATGGCCGCATCAAAATAGGCAACGACCCAACGCACGGCGGCGGTTTCCCTATGACTTTCGGTGGCCCCATCGGCCAAGCATAGCGGTTCATGGATCATAGGTTATAGTTCATAGCCAGCAGTTGCCATGAACTATAAACCATCAACTACAACTCAACAACATGGAAAAAAACGCTAAAATATATATTGCGGGGCACCGTGGGATGGTAGGTTCTGCTATCCACCGTAAACTACAGGCAGAAGGATACACTAATTTTATCCTTCGCAGCTCGAGCGAGGTTGACCTGCGCGATCAAAAACAAGTGGCTGATTTCTTTAGCTTTGCCAAACCCGATTACGTTTTTTTAGCCGCAGCAAAAGTTGGTGGTATTGTGGCTAATAATACCTACCGTGCCGATTTCTTGTACGAAAACCTACAGATTCAAAATAACGTTATCCACAATGCATATTTAAACGGCGTAAAAAAGCTGATGTTCCTCGGTTCCAGCTGTATTTACCCTAAAATGGCACCACAGCCTTTAAAGGAGGATTACCTGCTGACGGGCACTTTAGAGCCAACCAACGAACCATATGCCATTGCCAAAATAGCAGGCATAAAAATGTGCGACGCCTACCGGGCGCAATACGGCTGCAACTTTATATCGGTAATGCCTACCAATATGTACGGCTATAACGATAATTACCATCCGCAAAACTCGCACGTACTGCCGGCCATGGTCCGTAGGTTTCACGAGGCGAAAGAGCAGGATTTACCATTGGTTACCATTTGGGGAACGGGCACGCCGCTGCGCGAGTTTTTGTTTGCCGATGATTTAGCAGAAGCATGCTATTACCTGATGCAGAATTACGACGAACCGGGCCTGGTTAACATAGGCAGCGGTACCGAAATTTCTATTAAAGATTTAGCACTGCTGATAAAGAAAGTGGTAGGATACCAGGGCGATATTAACTTTGATACCACCAAGCCCGACGGCACACCACGCAAGCTAATGGATGTTACCAAGCTGGCCGAAAAAGGCTGGAGATATAGCACCAAATTAGAAGATGGTATCCGTTTGGCTTACGAGGATTTTTTAATAAAACACGTAGAACGGTAGCAAACAATACCTATGTAACACTGTTAGCACAGCGTTAAATATCATAACTACAAATGAGTAAAACCATCATCTTCGGCGCTTCGGGGCAATTAGGGCAATGTTTTAAAAAATTAGCTGCAGACAGAAACCTTGGGTTCTTTATTTTCCCGGATGAAACCGAAGCCAATATTTTGGATGTTGAGGGCTTAGGCAAACTATTTGATAAATATAAACCGGCTTACGCCGTTAACTGCGCTGCCTATACAGCAGTTGACAAAGCAGAAGATGACATCGAGCTTGCCGAAAAGATAAACAAAACCGGTGTAGAAAATTTAGCGAAACTTTGCGCGGAGCATAACACAACCCTGATACAGGTATCAACAGATTTTGTATTTAAGGGTGATGTTTCTTCGCCGTTGACTGAGGAAGACGAAACCCTGCCCATCAGCGTTTACGGGCAAACCAAGCTTGATGGCGAGAAGGTTATCCCCGCAATTTTAAAGGAGCACTTTATCGTTCGCACAGCGTGGCTTTATTCGGAATTTGCGAATAATTACGTTAAAACGATGCTCCGGTTGGGTTCCGAGCGCCCCGAATTAAAAATAATAGCCGACCAGGCAGGCACCCCAACTTACGCTATCGACCTGGCGGATTGCATCATCACCATCATTACATCGGGTAGCACGACTTACGGTATTTACCACTACAGCAACGAAGGCATAGCTTCCTGGTACGATTTCTCCAAGGCGATATTTGATATTTCTGGTACCGACGTAAAAGTTATCCCTATCCCCACCAGCGACTATCCTACGCGTGCCGTTAGGCCGCCGTATTCGGTAATGGATAAAACCAAAATAAAAAGAACATTCGGCATCGAAATTCCGTATTGGCGGGATAGCCTGAAGGTTTGTATCGGCGAAATAAAACAACAAAACTAAACACATCACCACATGAAGGGCATCATATTAGCAGGCGGATCGGGCACAAGGCTTTATCCTATAACCAAGGCAATTAGTAAACAACTGATGCCTATTTATGATAAGCCGATGATCTATTACCCACTCTCGGTTTTAATGCTTGCGGGTATCAATGAGATATTGATCATTACCACCGCCGAAGATAACCCCGGCTTTGTACGCCTTTTAGGTACAGGCGAAGAACTTGGGTGCAAATTTGAATACGCAATACAGGAAACGCCAAACGGATTGGCCCAGGCCTTTGTAATAGGTGCAGATTTTATTGGTACGGATAAAGTTGCCCTGGTTTTGGGTGATAATATTTTCTACGGATCGGGCTTTAGCAGGCTGATACAAAGCTTTAATGATGTGGATGGTGCCGCCATATTTGCTTACCCCGTTGCAGATCCTGAACGCTATGGAGTAGTGGAATTTGACGAGGAATACCGCGCGGTATCCATCGAAGAAAAGCCAATCGCCCCGAAATCAAAATACGCCGTACCCGGATTGTATTTTTACGATAACAGCGTGGTTGAAATTGCTAAAAACATCGCACCATCGCCACGTGGCGAATACGAAATTACCGACGTTAACCGCGTTTACCTGGAGCAAGGCAACCTTAAAGTTGGCGTAATGGACCGCGGCACCGCATGGCTGGATACCGGCACCTTCGATTCCCTAAGCGATGCTACAGAGTTTGTACGTGTGATAGAAAAACGCCAGTCGCGCAAGATAGGGTGTATAGAAGAAGTTGCTTACCTAATGGGTTTTATTGATGATGAGCAGCTTAAGGTTTTGGTGCAGAAATACATTAAGAGCGGTTATGGTGCTTATTTGCAAAGTTTGTTAGAGCAATAGTATGTAATCAGTCGGCGGTGCAGCTAAATTCCCTCCTTGGGGAGGGGTGCGGCTGCTCGAGGGCAAAGGCGGGGAGGGGTTTTGCCACTTAAACGCTACAGCATAGTTCAATAAACCCCTACCTTCTCCTTCCCCAAGGAAGGAATCGCACGCTCCCAGCGCTTCTTATCTTTGAAAAACTAAGAATTTATCCCGTTCTCTATCACCCCTAGCATCTTCTCCATCAAATCATCTCCCAACGCATCCACCCAAACAATCCCCTCATCTTTCCTAAACCATGTCATTTGCCGCTTAGCAAAACGGCGGGTGTTTTGTTTTATCATGCTGATAGCAGTAGGCAAATCGGTATTGCCGTCAAAAAAGTCGAAGACCTCGCTGTAGCCAACCGTGTTTAAAGCATTCAGATGGCGATAGGGCAATAACCCTTCCACCTCCTTAACCAAACCATCTGCTACCATCAAATCTACGCGCCGGTTAATGCGGTCGTACAAAACTTCCCTTGGCAGATCCAGCCCAAGCTTAATGATGTTGAATGTACGCTTGTTGGTTTTTGCGGTGCGGTAAGAGGAAAAAGTGCGGCCCGAGCTTTCATAAACCTCAATAGCCCGTATTACGCGCTGTGGGTTGTTTATATCAACCTCGTTATAGTATACCGGGTCTACCAGTTTTAAGCGTTCCTGCAAGGCGGGAAGGCCGTTTTCGCTTAATTCAGCATTCAGGCGCTCGCGTATCCCGGGGTCGGCGGTCGGCAATTCATCAAAACCCTCGCAAATGGCTTTTATGTATAAGCCCGAGCCACCGGCAAGAATAACAACTTTGCGTTTCTGGAAAAGCTCTTCCAGCAACACCAGGCATTCCCGCTCAAAATCGCCAACAGAAAAACTTTCGGTAATGGAATGGGAATTGATAAAGTAATGAGGTGCGGCGGCAAGTTCCTCTACAGTAGGTTTCGCGGTACCAATCGACATCTCCCTGAAAAACTGCCTCGAATCGGCAGAAACCACCACCGTATTAAAATGCTGCGCTAATTGAATTGCTGCCGCCGTTTTGCCCGAAGCCGTAGGCCCGGCAATTACAATGAGGGTGGGTGTGGTGGTGCTCATAGTTTGTGAGAAAAATATCGAACACCAAATTCCGGATAATGAATTAAGAATGAGCAGGAATGATAAATTTTGCACTTCGAAATTCGGGGTTCAAAATTCATCATTCGGTATTCAAACAATATTAATAGTCGTCTCCGCGGCCTGGTTTTTCGTCGTCTTCAAAGCCTTCGTCGTCGCCAAAGCCAAATTCATCTTCTTCTTCGGGGTCGTCTATACCGGTGTCGGTTACTTCAGAAAAATCTTCGGCATCCTCGGGGTTATACAGCATTTCGTTCAGGAAATCCAGGTCTTCATCAGGCGTGGCTGCTGCCGCTGCGGTTGGGTTAAATACATTGCCAAACTGCTTTGGTGCTTCGCCAACCGAACGTACCACCAGGGGATAAGTAGCGCCGGGTGTTTCATTCAGGATGATCTGCCTCA
>CBFGNE010000364.1:0-4785 GCA_965649995.1 uncultured Mucilaginibacter sp. | reverse complement strand
GCTAACGGTTACGTTTTGTTCTGTTTCCCTGGCCATGTTCAATTCCTGGGTGGCACCGTTTATCTCAGCTTTTGCATTGTTCTTTACCAATAAAGTCAATTTATAAGCATCCAGGTTCAGTTTTGCCTGGGCATTGTCGTGCAAATCAACACTGAACTCAATTTTCGACAAGGTGCCGAACGATACGATTTGCGCGTTATCAAATAACGATACCGAACGCAGGTCGTTAGCCTTTACCCAGATCACTAATTTTTCGTCTTTATACGAAGATATGCGCAACACACCGTTGTTGTTTTGGATGAAAGCGCTTTCCGCATAATACTTATTGTAAACTTTTATTACATCGGCGGGGGCATCGGTAACAAAAAGCTGCACGTTGCCATGAACCTCGATGCTGGTGATAGCACCGGTATTGTTTAAGATGGTAAAAGCGTCATCTTTTATTGTATTAGCGTAAGCTGATTTGAATGACCCTAATGCTACGATAACCATCGCCATCAGGAATAAATTTTTGATTTTCATTGTGATATTATTTTATTTGGTATGCGTCAACTGTATTTACCATTTCAAATACAATTAAACTACAGGGGGTTTGCTCTTTCCTAGGGCAGTGTTATATACCCTCTGTAATTCTCCGCAAAGGTGAGGTTTTATATCAAAAGAAAAATCATCTTAGTGTAATAAATACACTATTTAAAAATAACGCATTTATACTTCCTTTTATTAAATTTTATACTCATTTACAGCTATTTATGGGGCCTAAAATTACCAACTTTGCATTTTTTGAGCTACCGGTTCAACTCTCCGGAAAGCGACTTGCTAAATTTTGGCGGCGTAAAATGGGGAAAGCGGTGGTAATTTTTTTTGCGATGAGGTGGAAAAACATGCAAAATCAGGGGATAAAATATTCCGTTTTATTAAGCTACAGCCTATTCCGCCGGCAAAAAAAAACAGCAGGCCTCTCAACCCACCGCTCCTGAAAACTAAAAACCTAAAATGAGACGCCGCGGGTAGATTCGAACTACCGTTAAAGGTTTTGCAGACCCACACCTATCCTCTCGGCCACGCGGCTTTGTTGCTGCCTATTTATTTGGCTGCGGCGTTAAGCGCAAATACGGCTTCACCTCTATAAATCCCTTAGGGAATTTGGCAGGGATATCTTCTGTTTTGATAGATGGCAATACTACCACCTGCTCGCCATCCTTCCAATCGGCAGGCGTAGCAACGCTGTGGTAAGCGGTAAGCTGCAACGAATCTATCACCCTTAATATCTCCTGGAAATTCCTCCCGGTTGATGCAGGGTAGCTGATAATCAGTTTTATCTTTTTATCCGGGCCGATAATGAATAGCGAACGCACCGTTGCAACAAGCGACGCATTTGGATGGATCATATCGTAAGCCTGGGATATTTCGCGGCTCTCGTCGCCAATAATAGGGAACGTAACCTCTACGCCCTGTGTTTCGTTAATATCGTTTATCCAGCCTTTGTGCGATTCTACATTATCAGTACTAAGGGCAATAACCTTTACGTTACGTTTTTCAAACTCATCTTTAAGTGATGCTGTTTTGCCCAGTTCGGTAGTACACACGGGCGTATAATCTGCCGGGTGCGAGAAAAGCACGCCCCAGCTGTCGCCCAGGTATTCGTAAAAATCAATTTCTCCCAGCGATGTTTTCGCTTTAAAGTTTGGGGCATCGTCGCCAATTCGTAAGCTCATAATTGTTTAAGTTTTATTGTAATATTTTGTAACAGCACAAAATGCCATCGGTTAATTATTATCAAACTTATCCATTAAAAATTCAGGAAAAAAGGCGGGCCGGCAGAGAAGCAAGTAGATGTTTTGGCAAACATCATTTTGTTTTTAAATCAGCTTATCTGTCTCCGCGCTAAGCGAAGCAGGAATTAGCACCTTACACCATGCATAAAGCCGGTACAGGTTGCTAAGACATCATAGGGCCTTTCCCTCTGTCTTTCTGGATAAGTATTTTTAAAGAACGATTACACCACAAAAATAGGCATAAAAACTATAATTCCTATAGACTTTCTTATTTTATCAAAATCAATTTATAATTAATTGAAAATCAACGCAAAATATTTCAAACAAGCTACTACGGCTTATCAGTAAGCACCAAATTGGCAAATTCCCCGTCCGAGTTATTACCCACCCAAAGCCCAAGTTTACCTGTTTTATTAGTACTCAACATCTTCACTTCTAACGATGGCTGCGTATTACCGTTTACAAATACACTCACCAGCGGGTAGGCCACTACAATTTTTGCATGGAACCATTCATCTGCTTTGGGCGCTGGCTCAATCCCTTTTTCGTATTGCCCGTTAAACTTTTGGCGCAGCAATTCCCAATCGTAATTTGGCAGCGAAACGTACTGCACGGCATGTATCTTCCGCACGGGGTCGGCAGCCCGAAAGTTGAACGGGCGGAAATAGATCACATCCGCTGTATTTTCCGCCTCTGCACCATGGAAAGCAATCCCCAAAAAACTTTGCTGCAATATATCTTTTCCTTTAATGTCCAGTTCGATGATACCATTGCTAAAGGCAACCCCCCTTATCCAGGCAACCCCGTCATTTTCGCGGGCCGAGAGTTTAACGCCTGTTTTATTACCATCATTTATTGTGCTTATGTCCCGATTATATACATCGAATTTTTTTTCGGCAAGTAAAGTTTGCAAATTATAAGATGTGGTTTTTTGTTGGGCCATTGCGCCGTAAATGCTGCAACAGAAGGCAAGCGCAAGCCATGGTAGTGTTTTTGAGAAATTCATAATTGGTTATTTAAAGTTCGCCGGCAGCGTAAATAAATGTAGTAAATAAATAATTCAAATTAAATGCGAAGGCCGCCCTTTATTTCTGAAGCCCGGCATGCGCCATAATTACAAACACTGCTTTATAAACCTTAAAAAGCTGGCCATATAATATACATAACCATAATTATGTTTTACCGTATAAGTGCCTTACATACTTTTAAAGTATGTGCATTATTTTAGCTATAATGCTCACAACAAGAGCAGTAAAACCGAGTTACTTTGATATTTTCGCAACAAAATATTACATCAATTATAATTCGGCCTAATTAATTATACAATAATACAATTGCGACAACTTAAGGTTGTAATATGGGTTAATGTATTTTTTTGGCATGTTTATTAACATGGATGTGATGATTAAAACGAACAGGAACAACGCCGGAAATGAGTTTTTTTGAGGGTCACAATTTTTTTGGCGAAAGCACAGCTCATCTTGCGCGTTTAATAAATAATATTAACACCGGCATTTGGGAATATAATACCACTACTAAAAAAGCGAAGTGGTCTGACGGCTTTTATGCTATTTTAGGCTATAAACCCGGCGAAATTGAATGCTCGTACCAAAATTTTTTCGAAAACATCCTTTACTTCCACGATAAGCAAACATTTTTAAAAGCCACGCATTACACCGGTCCCGGCCCAACCCCTATTGCACACATCAGGCTGCTTACCAAAGACAAGGGCTACCAATGGTTTGAAAGCTCGGCCTTAAAGCACGATGACGACGACGGCCAATTTATTTACGGTGTTTTAAACAATATTAACAAATATAAACTGGCAGAATTCCGGGCCTCAAAGAACGATTTCATGTCTGCCGAAACCGGCCGTATTGCGCGCATAGGCGGTTTTGAAATAGATGTTGCCTCGATGGACCTAAACATGTCACGAGAGATTTACAATATTTATGAATTGTACGGCGATATAAAACTTAATAACGAGGAAGCCATCAGCTTTTTTGAACCGCAGTACCGCCCCGTAATAACCAAAGCTATTGAAGATGCCATCCATTTAAGCAAGCCTTACGATTTGGAGTTGCTGTTTAAAACGGCCAAAAACAATATTATTTGGGTGCGGGCCAAGGGCATCCCTATTATAAACGATTGTGGCAAATGCATAACTATCCGCGGCATCTTCCAGGATATTGATATCATCAAGCGCAGCGGCTTAAGTATGCAATCGTCTATAAACCTGCTCGACGATCAAAACAAACGCCTGCAAAACTTTGCCTACATTGTATCGCATAACCTGCGCTCGCATGCGGGCAACCTTAAGTTTATGGTGAACCTGTTTGAGGAAACGAAATTAGAGACCGATAAGGAAGAGATATTCTCGCACATAAAAACTATTAGCGAGAGCCTGAGCGCCACTATGGGCCACCTGGACGAGATCGTAAAAATACAATCGGAAATAAGTAAGGAGCGTAAGTCGGTAGGGTTCCAAACGATATTTAACAATGTAACAGCCGCTTTAAGGGCTAACATAACAGCAACCAATGCCCACATTAATGCTGATTTTAGTGCAGTGCCCGAAATAAGCTATATCCCCGCCTACCTTGAGAGTATTTTCCAGAACCTGCTTACCAACGCCATAAAATACAAGCACCCCAACCGCGAGCCGGTGGTGAACTGCTACACACAAAAAGTTGATAAGCATATTTACCTGGTGTTTGAAGATAATGGTATTGGTATAGATATGAAACGCTTTGGCGACCACCTTTTTGGCCTGTACCGCACTTTCCACCAAAATAAAGATGCCAAAGGCATTGGCCTATTTATAACCCGTAACCAGGTGGAGGCCCTTGGCGGCACCATTGAAGTTGACAGTACCGTAAATGTTGGCACAAAATTTACAGTTAAACTGGTATAATAATAATAAAATAAATGAGTGCAGAACGACAAATGGTGACAGCGTGTATTATTGATGATGATGAAATTTTCATCTATGGGTTTAAAAAATTCA
>CBFGNE010000363.1:0-4786 GCA_965649995.1 uncultured Mucilaginibacter sp. | reverse complement strand
AAGGCGGATGCTGATGTCATCTGTAAAACTGGCGCCATCCACGGCATCTATAAACTGTAGTTGCCCGCTTTCCTGTATAGGTAAAATATTCTCTTTCAAAAAGGAGGCTTTCTCTCTGTCGTTAGGGTTTACTGCCCAATCCCAATGTTGCGGGTTGCTCCAATAAGTAGCGTTTTTAAAGGCAGGTTTCAGCAATTCGCCGTCCCGTACAACGGCACCGCCCACGTGGTCGAAATGGAGGTGGGTGAGGAATACATCGGTAATATCATCCCTGTGGAAGCCTTTTGCCGCAAGCGAGCTATCCATGTTAACATCGCCGTGCAGGTAGTAATGGCTAAAGAACTTCTCGTTTTGCTTGTTGCCGATGCCGGTATCTACCAGTATCAGCCGGTTGCCATCCTCTATCAACAGGCAGCGCATTGCCCAGGTGCAAAGGTTGTTCTCATCGGCAGGGTTGGTTTTTTGCCAGATGCTTTTGGGGACTACGCCAAACATGGCTCCCCCGTCTAATTTAAAAAAGCCGGTATCTATGGTGTGAAGGGTCATACGCTACGAATTGAGTTGACACGAAATTCACTAATTGAATCGAATTTCACTAATCAATTGCGGCGAAATTGAATAAAATACAAATTTTACTAATTGAGACAAATTGCGCGAATTTAATTAAGGCCAATCATGCTATTTAAAAAGCGCTGCAGCACATTGACCAAGGCTGGCATAATTTAATAACCCGCAATTTATGTAAATTTCTTAAAACTATAATTTCATAAACTATGTTGTAATTTGTAGCCGATAAACCTAAGTATCGGCAAATTTAACTTACAGCTATGGAAAATAACGAAGGCATAGAAGTAGCCGAAAAGCAAGATCATCAACCCGGCGTGGAAGCCGAAATGGACCCGAGGCCAGAGTACATTAAGCCGAATTATAAAGCAGCAGGAAAATTGGAAGGCAAGGTGGCCCTCATCACTGGAGGCGACAGTGGGATAGGCCGTGCGGTAGCCGCGCATTATTCCCGCGAAGGCGCCAATGTGGCTATTGTTTACCTGGATGAAAGCACAGACGCCGAAGAAACAAAAGCCATTGTAGAAGCTACCGGGCAAAAATGCCTGTTGATACAAGGCGATGTAAAAGAGCGGGTTTTTTGCCGCATAGCGGTGGAACAAACCGTAGCCGAATTTGGGAAATTGAATATCCTGGTGAATAATGCAGCGATGCAAGTGCCCCAAAAGGAGTTTACCGATATAACGGAGGAACAACTGGAGGATACGTTTAAAACCAACATTTTCGCGTATTTCCACTTCGCGGCCGCAGCGATGGACCACTTGCAGCAGGGCGATACTATTATCAATACCACATCGGTAACCGCTTACCGCTCATCGCCAAATTTAATAGATTACTCGGCTACCAAAGGCGCTATTACCACTTTTACCCGCTCGCTGGCTACCAACCTGGTAAAAAAGGGCATAAGGGTAAATGCCGTAGCCCCCGGGCCGGTATGGACGCCTCTGATCGTGAGTACTTTTGAGGAGGAGAAAATAAAAGAGTTTGGCAGCGAAACTGCGATGAAACGTGCGGGGCAGCCTTCGGAACTTGGCCCGGCATACGTGTTTTTGGCCTCGGACGATTCGTCCTTTATCACCGGGCAGGTGATCCACATCAACGGGGGAGAAGTAGTGAACGGATAAAACAACAATAATTAAAGCGATTACCATGAGCAACACAGGAAAATACGCCTTAATAACGGGCGCAAGCAGCGGGATAGGCTGCGAACTGGCAAAACTATTTGCCAAAGACGGTTACAACCTGGCCATTGTGGGCCGCGACAGGCACACCCTGGAACATAAGGCGGGAGAATTTCGCCAGCAAGGCATCGAGGTGAAAATATTTGAAAAGGACCTGTTTAACCGCGACCAGGTTTTTGCGCTTTGCGAAGAGGTGAGAGCGGAAAACCTGTTGATAGACGTTTTGGTAAACGATGCCGGGCAGGGTCTGTACGGCGAATTTAAGCATAACGATATTGAGCGCGAATTAAAGATCATTGACCTTAACATCGCCGCGCTTACCATCATTACCAAACACTTTGTAAAGGAAATGGTGGCGCGCAATAGCGGAAAAATACTTAACCTGGCTTCTATCGCCAGCACCGCGCCCGGCCCATGGCAGGCGGTTTACCATGCCACCAAGGCCTATGTGCTTAGCCTTACCGAAGCCATCCGCGAAGAATTAAAGCATACCGAAGTAAGCATTACCGCGCTGTTGCCGGGCGTAACCGATACCGACTTTTTTAACAAGGCAGGTATGCAAAACAGCAAGGCCGTGCAAGACAAAACCGCCATGGCCAACCCCGCCGATGTTGCCAAAGATGGCTACGACGCCCTGATGGCGGGTGATGATAAAGTAGTATCGGGTATAAAAAACAAAGTACAGGTAGCGCTAAGCAGCGTAACGCCCGATAGCACCCTCGCCCACATAGTTTACGAACAGCAGAAACCGGTGGAGCAGGAGTAGGGGTTTTAAGATTGGTAAGGCTGCCCGGGAGAATGCTTTTTTGCTACTAATTGTGGCCTGTTTTTTTACTCTCCCCGCCTGCCTCTCGGTACAGGACCCTGCGCCACACAATGATCCCGGGTACATAAACCGCGCCACGGCCTTACGATTCCGCAGTGTTTAAAGAGGACCAAACGGAGACATCATCGAAACTGAACCCGCTAAGCTTCAAATTAGATTCCCCCGATCCTCAATTGTAAGGCCTTTGAAACGTCCGGTATTAAAGCTTATTTTGCCACAAATTTAATCCCATGAACACCTTAACAGAATTCAAAGCATCATTAAATTCAGAGCTGCCCGATAGCGGGCTTTCTGCGCAGTTGAAAAGCCTTTGGTATGATGGAAAAGGCGATTGGCAGCAGGCGCACGCACAGGTTGACCATTTAACCGACGAGGCATCGGCATGGGTACACGCCTATTTGCATCGCAAAGAAGGCGATATTTGGAATGCCGATTACTGGTATAGGAGAGCAAAGCAAACGCGCCCTAAGTTTTCATTGGACGAAGAATGGGAGCAGTTGGTGCTGCACTTTCTTTCTGATCTATAAAACCAACAGGTCTTGCCGAATTATTTCGGCATCCCGTCCGTAAGGTCGCCAACCTGCTAATTGGCTAAACATGGGGGTTACCTGTCTTGTGGAATGCTGAAATCAGCATAACGGTGATTAGTTTACATCCAGCTACCTGTTCTGCTCGCTCAACCAATGAAACTGCTTTTCGGCAAGCTGAAAGTGGCGATTTATACGTTTCAACTGCACGTACAGGCTATCCTTACCTTTTAAACCGGCAAGTGTTACAGTGTTGCTATCCGGTGTGGTATAATTAAATTCGAGAATATAGTTTTTATCGTCCAAACGTTTTTTGAAGTATAGCGTATGCTTTGCGCTGTCCAAACCGTAGGCAAAATACCCCCGGTTGTACCGCCGCCTAAAAAGTGTATCGTTTGAGCGTACGCTGCCATACCCGTTTTCGAAGATGACGTCCTGCCAGCGAAGGGTATCTGCGAGCGAAAGTGGTATTTCCTGTTTATTAAGCCGATAAGTGGTAACGGCATACACGCCATTTTTAACAGGCTGTTTTGAAACCTTGTCATCAGCGCCGCGGCTGTAGGTTTGGTAAAAGGGTATTACAATGGCGATAACCACAATAAGGCATTTCAAAACAATGCGGGTTATACGCATCCACTTTTTTGTGTACCTGAAATGATATAGGGCGTTAACACGGGCGGGCTTGTTCAATATAAAGAAATCTATCAGCCTGCCGCTTTCGTTAGCAAGCAAGAACAGGCAGGTAAATACCATTTGCATCGAAAATATTTTCACTGGGATATCGTAACACAGGTTCAGCATCATTACGTTGATGAAAACCCCGGCAGCTACCAAGGCGCCAAGCGAAACGGTGCGGCGGTAAAGCAACAGCAGCGCTGCAAAAACCTCCATAGCACCCGAGAAAAACTGGTACGGCCCCGAATAACCAATAAACAGCCACGAGAAACGCATCGGCAAGAAATCGCCCAGCGGTGTGGCCAACTGGTGCAGGCTCGGGAAGATCATCTGCATGCCAAACAGTTTTATAATGCCATACCCCAACGCCACCAAAATAACATAATAGCGGGTAAAAAGGCAGAGCCAATAATTTAGGTGAGTGTAATTTTGGCGTTTCCGGTCACTTACCGACCATACGATTGCGCCGATTGCTGCCAAAAGCAGGTACGTCCATAACCTTGCCCAGCCCATAGAGGTATCGCCGCTGCCGTTTTCGGGTACCAGCACCGGCCTCACATGCAAAAAAAGGTTGTTTGCCACGGTAACTATCCAGTCGGTTAGCTTTCCGTAATACTGCGTTACTTCGCTTACGTAGGGGATGCTATCTAACCAGGTGATGGGGGCTATCTCTAAAGTGAGGTAAATAAAACAGAAGCGAAACGCGATTTTTCGCCACAGCGGCCAATGGGAGTTTTCGGTGCTTTGCATATTTGTGAGTTTTTACAGGTAAATCAGCGCACAATTTATTGATTTTATTTTAAAGTTTTTAAGGTTTGTTTTGATGGTGGGCGTATTGCGCCACGGCAGAAGAAATGGAGGGGCTAATACCCGGGTTAATGGGCTGGTTGCACCCTCGTAAGTTTTGCATGCAACTGTGCACCATAATACTCAATAGCTAAAGCCACCGAATCGCCCTCGGCATAAAAGGTACCCTTGTTTATAATATCAACCCCGTTATAAGGCACCATGAA
>CBFGNE010000362.1:0-4786 GCA_965649995.1 uncultured Mucilaginibacter sp. | reverse complement strand
ATCAAATATAACCGATAAAAAAAACATTTCCACCCCGTGAAAACACGGTATTTTTAATTAAAAAAGCCACCCTGGTTTCCCCGGGCGGCTCAAAAAAATCAATCGTACTGCTTAATTATTGCTTTGGCTTGCCGTCTGCATCAAGCTCTACAATGGGGTAACCAAGTTTTTGCAGGCCCGGCAATATCTTTGCCTTATCGCCCACCACCAAAATAACCATGTTATCGGTATTGAGGTATTTAGCGGCCAACTGGTTTATCTCGGCAGGTGTGATGGTAGAGAGTATCTTGTTCTGCTCATCTACATAAGTTGGTTTAAGGTTGTATTCCAAAATGCGCGACAGGAACGCTGCTTTTTGCCCGTTTGTTTCTTAACGGCGTGCATCGCTTTGCCCTATCGATGTTTGGGTAAACTTCAACTCATCGGGCGTAATGCCGTTTGCCTGGTAGTTGCGGATCTCTTTTATAAATTCAACTATCGAGCTATCCGTCGCGGTAGCCAAAACACCTGCATACGCGGTAAAGTCGCCGCCGTATTTGCTTGAGCTAAAACCCGAGCGGGCACCGTAGGTCCAGCCTTTTTTCTCGCGCAGGTTTAGGTTTATACGGCTATTGAATGCGCCGCCTAAAATATAGTTGGCGATGCCCAGTTTATAATACTCGCCCGTGGCATCGTAATTCAGCTTATCCAAATAGCCAATGCGTATTTCTGATTGGGCTGCGTTAGGTACATCAACCAGGTAAAGGGTTGTTTTGTCGAACGTTTTACCTTCTGCCGGCGCCGGGATAGTTACCTTTTTATCTGCCCAGCTATTCAGGAAGGCAAGATTGCCCCGCGCGGTTCCCTGGTTAACATCGCCTACAATTACAATTTTTGTTTGCGATGGGGTGAAGTATTTATCGTAATAATCCTGCACATCCTGTAAGGTGATGCCCGCTACGGTTTCTTCGTTGCCGCCGGTGGCGTAGGTGCGTACGTTATCGGTTCCGTAAAGTATTTTATTGTAAACGGTCGATGCCACGCCGGCAGGCTGCGTTTTGGCTTGTTTAAAACCTTCGAGGGTTTGCTTTTTTATGCGGTCTAAGGCGTCCTGGGTAAATTTAGGGTTCAACAGGCGTTCCTGCAGCAGCTCCATGGTTTTTGTCAGGTTTTTATTGAGGGTTGATACACTTATCGCTATCTCATCGCTACCTGCGAATACCGAAATATTGCTCCCCAATTTATCCAGTTCGGAATTGAACTGCTCAGCCGTATAGTTTTTGGTGTCCTCGTTCATCATACGGGCAACAATGCCTGCCACGCCGGCTTTAGCCGGATTAGAAACAGCATACATACCACCACCCTTTATCGACATTTGCAACGATACCGATGGGATCTCGCTGTTTTGCGTTCCGATCATCTGGATGCCGTTTGGTGTTGTGGTGGTCCACATGGCGGGTACCTTTATAGATGGGTTTGGCCCAATGCCCGGCTTGGCGGCACGGCTAAAATTATCTTTTGCTTTGTTGTAAACCAGCCCGGTATAGCCATAATCGGGTGCTTTATAACCTGCCGTGTTTACCGTATAATTATCGGGCTGAGGTGCTATTATTGTACCTCCTTTTGGCAATACGCTTAATATAACCGCCGGCTTGCCCTTGATGTATTTATTATAAACACGTATTACGTCTTCTTTAGTAACCGCCCGGATATCCGCCAGTTCGCGGCCAATTTGGTTGGGGTTGCCTGTTAGGTATTGCGCCTGCGCCAGTTCTGATACCTTGCCGCTTACGCTGGATAGGCCGTTGATGTAGTTTGCTTCGGCGCTTGCTTTGAAACGGGTAAGGGCATCATCGGTAACGCCTGTTTTTTCAAATTCGGCTAACGATTCTGCAACCAGCTTTTGTGCATCCGCCAGTGTTTGGCCCGGGAATGGTATCACACGCATGGTTATTTCGCCGGCTAATTCGGTGTTCGACGAACTCATGGAAGCCTGTGCAGCTTTGCGGGTTTTTACAAAGTTTTTGTAAAAGATGGAGTTACGCCCCTGCCCTATGATCTCTGATAATGCATCGAGCGGCGACATATCCTTATCATAAATTTTTACGCCGGGGTAAGTAATTGATAATAATGGCAGTTTTGCGTAGTTATCCACGTATGATACATACCTATCGGCAGTTAATACCGGTGCCGGGAAGTTTGCGTTTTTAACCACCGGCCCGCGGGGTATACCGCCAAAGTATTTTTGCACCCATGCCAAAGTTTGTTTGGCATCTAAATCGCCACCGATAGTAATAGTAGCGTTATTTGGGCCGTACCACCTTAAAAAGAAATTTTTCAGGTCGTTTACGCCCACTTTGTTCAGTTCTTCTATGTAGCCAATAGTTAGCCAGGAGTATGGATGACCATACGGGTACAGGTTTTTGGAGGTAACCTCGCCTGCCAAACCATAAGGGCGGTTATCGTAGTTTTGGCCACGCTCGTTCTTCACCGTAGCGCGCTGTACTTCAAATTTACGCTGAGTCACGGAGTCTAACAGGAAACCCATACGGTCAGATTCCAGCCAAAGCATTTTCTCCAATTGGTTAGATGGCACGGTTTCGTAATAGTTGGTACGGTCGCGGTTGGTAGAGCCGTTCAGCGTACCACCTGCTTCCGTAATTATTTTAAAATGGTCGCCATTGCCTACGTGTTCGCTGCCCTGAAACATCATATGCTCGAAGAAGTGCGCAAAGCCCGATTTGCCAATCTCTTCGCGTGCCGAGCCTACGTGGTAAGTTACATCCACATGCACCAGCGGATCTGAGTGGTCCTCGGCCAATATCACAGTTAAGCCATTTGGCAATACATATTTTTCGTAAGGGATAACCAGTTCGGTGCCTTTTCGCGTTACTTTTTCTACCAGCTTTGGCCCCGTACTAGTTTGCGCCATGGCGGTAAATGCCATTAATGCCAGCGACGGCGTTAACAAGGCGCACTTTAAAGATCTAATCATATATTTTTGAGTTAAGGATGATGAAAGTACTTCTTTTTGGAAAAGATTTACATAACGCTAATATTGGTAAAATTCACCTACTGATTAACGCTTTTAACATTCAATTTAATTTATGTAACGTATTTGTGGCCATCATTGCGCTGTAAGACATTTAGCCCTGCTAAATACAGCCAGGAGTTATGCATAAAATTACTTCAAAAAAAAGCCGGGGCTTTCAACCTACGCTGAAGGCCCCGGCTTGGGTTGTGTAAAGGTTATGGTGTTTTAATATTTTAGTACGATGTAGCCTGTTTTCCTTTTCACCTCTGCCCCTTTCTTGTACTCTACCGAGTAGAAGTAAGTACCGGGTTGTTGCAAAGTGCCGTTGCTGGCACGCCCGTCGAACGCTTTGCTTTCATTATCGTAGCCTTTTGCTTCGAAGATGACGTCGCCATTGCGGTTCATCACTTTTACCGTATTCTCCGGGTAAGCATTGATACCAGCAATGGTGAAACGGTCATTGATGCCATCGCCATTTGGCGATACGCCTTGCTTAACAACCAGCTCTTCTATTACTGGTTCGGTGCTGGCGGTTGGTTTTTGCAACACATCTATTTGGTTTTTGCCGGGTGCGATGGCCGCGATTAGCGGGGCATCCTTGTTTACGGCAATAGCATAGGTTTTGATGGTTACGCCGTCTTCTGCCGTTACTGTTACCGTTATCAGCGTGCTGCTGCCGGTAAGCGGTATACTGCCCGATGCCACGCCGCTGGCTACAATGGTGCCATTGGTGTGTATTACAGCATTAACATCTGATGCGGTGGCTGCTATGCTTACCGCTGTGGTGCTTGCAGGCACGATTGCAACACGGTTATAGTCTGCCGGGCCTGTGGTAGCACGTATGGTTACCGAGGGATTTAACCTTAGCTTGGTAAGTACCGCAGCGGTGCGCGGTGCGCGGTTTACGGTTATGGCATATACCTTTTTGGTTATGCCGTCAGGCGCAGTTACTTCTATGGTTACTGCTGTTGTTGTAGTTGGCAATGGGATAGCTTGGCTACCCACACCGCTGGCAACAATACTGCCGTTTACGCGGATCGTAGCTTCGGCATCTGCTGCGGTTGAGGTAAACATAACCGAAGTTGCTGTTGATGGCAGCGCGATGGCACGGTTAAAGTCTGCCGGGCCGCTTACCGTGGTAAGCGTGGCGCCCGGGTTGCTTACTATCTTAGTTAACAGTGCCTGGCTAGATGCCGGCCTGGTAATGGCAATGGCGTAAGTTTTAACTATACCGCCTACTGCTGATGTTACTTCTATATTCACCGCCGTAGTGCCTATGGCAAGCGGTATGTTGCCCGATGCTTCGCCGCTGGCAACAACTACGCCGTTTACCTTGATGGTAGCATTCGGGTCGGCGGCAGTCGGGGTAATGCTGATGCCTGCAACGCTTGTAGCTACGGTTATGGCGCGGTTAAAATCTGCCGGGCCGGTAACAGTTTTTATAGTTGCCTTTGGCGTGGTTACTATTTGCGTAAGCACTGCGCTGGATGCCGCAAGGTGGCTAACGGTTAACGAATACGTTTTTATAGTTGTGCCGTCTTCGGCGGTTACCTCAATCGGTATAACCGTTGTGCCGGCGTTGAGGGAGATATTGCCCGAGGCAATGCCGCTTGCCACCGCCACTCCTGCTACTTTTATCGCAGCGCCTGCATCTGCTGCTGTTGGCGTAACGGTAATGCTTGCCACACCGGCAGGCACCGATACCGCGCGGTTAAAGTCGGCACTGCCGGTAGTAGTGCTTATGGTGCCGAAAGGGTTGGTGGACAGCAAGCT
>CBFGNE010000361.1:0-4790 GCA_965649995.1 uncultured Mucilaginibacter sp. | reverse complement strand
TAAACACATCCCATCCTCTTGTGCTGACTCATGAACATCGGCTCTCAACTCCGGCTCCGCCTCCACCGCCGCCTCCGTAACCACCACCACCGCCGCTTCTGCGATCGCCTGGTTTTTTGTCTTCAGCCTGGCTAACCGCAATCGAGCGGCCGCTTATTTCAGAACCATTTAGGCCAGAAATTGCTTTTTGAGCTGCCTCATCGTCAGACATTTCAACAAATCCGAAACCTTTGCTGCGGCCAGATTCTCTGTCAATAATAATTTTAACGGTGCTTACTTCACCATAAGCTTCAAAAAGCTCTTTTAAATCTGCTTCCTCTAAAGAGTAAGGAAGGCTTCCTACGAATATGTTCATCAAAAAATTAGTTTAGTAATGATCGGTTTTTCTTGCCGCCATCTTATTGTTTACACCAAATATAGAATAGATATTAATCACTTGTACAATAATTTATCAAACTGTGCCCTTTATTTTAATAATTAAGCCATTTTGATGCGTTTTTTTTACAAAACCGAAGAAATGAGATACGTTTTTCCGTTTAGGTTAAATTCTTCTCCTGCTCGTTTGCCCTTTAATTTTAGCCCAATTGGTGAAACAGGCGATACAGCAAAATAGTTTTTGCCATTTAACAACAAGCTGCCGGCGCTTATTGCAATGTAAAAGTCTCCGTTATTGGTAGTTACAAGGCTGCCGGTATCAGCTGTTGCTGCTGCGCTTTTAACACCCACCTGGTTTAGTGCAACCATCAGTTTATTGGCTTCGTTTAATTGCGCAAGGTTTCGGTTAGTTTCCTGCTGGGCCATTTCGCGCCCGGTTTCGTATTTATCGCCTGCACTGCTTTTTGTATCATTATTTGCAGCTTGCTGCGCTTCGGCTATGGCCTGTTCTGCCTCTTGCATACGGCCTTTTACATAGGCAACGCATAGCGTGTGCAGTGCCGTTTTTATTTCGCTCATTTTTATCCTAAAAAAACGAATATGGTAAATAAAAGCAAAACCACACCCTCTAAAAAAATAAAAGCCCCGGAGCACTCGCTGCCCGGGACTTTCAACCTAAACCTTATCACAATTATAAGTGCGGTTGCACCTATGTGCTTTTTAAACGAATACACTTGGCCAAATGTTGTGCAAGGCAACGGTAAATTACCTGCAAATGATAAAATTGTTTCACAATAATTTTTCAGGAGAGGTAAAACAATCCTGAAAAAAAAACATTGTCTGCGTGTTGCGTTAGCCAACAGCGCAACGTAATTATATTTTAAATAATGGTATCCAATGATCCGGTACATTAAACAAAAACAACTAAAAGGATATACTTCAACTTTAATACTGCTTTCTATCCTGCTATTGCTGATGGGGATTTTTGCCGTAATGCCCTTGTAATGGTGTAATGGCTTAGAAGGTGGTTTGCACCCAGATAAAATAGGGGTAGCTTAATAATCGGCACACACCGCGTGCCCAGTTCCTTTCCCCGCTTCGTTGTACCCGGAAGACTGCTGTAATTCCCTCGTCTAATCGTTAGTTCTAATTGCGCCCGCCTTTGCTTTTGATTGACAAGGCTGTTGCTTTGCTGCATTGAGAGTTGCTCAGGCTTCTGTTTGCCGGGGTCCAAACGTTGTTAAAAACAAAGTCGCACCAAATTGGTTAATAGCTTTACATCTTTATACAACACATTAACCTGTTAAAAACCATGAATTTAAAACGTACTTTCGGAGCCATACTTACAGTATTGGGTATCATAGGCCTCATCTGGACTGGAGTTGAAGTAATTAACCACAGCGGCCAGTACACCACGATGATAGTGGTAGGCATCATTTCTATAATTTTTTTTATGACCGGCATCAGCCTTGTGCGCAACACTAAGGACGAAGCTTAATTTATAGCAGCCGGCGTAATGGTGCCCGTTTCGGAGATGCTTAGGCCCGATTGCTCAAAATCATTCTCGGTAAGTGTTTTTATGCGGCGCGAAGCGCGGTTGAGTGTATCGCGTATCAATCCTTTATCGTGCGATTGTATGTAGGATACTATCTGGCCACCTAAAAAATGGCCTTTTTTGTTTATACGCAGTTTTAGCATGGGCGCAAGCCCGCAAATACCTGCCACGCTTACGCTACGGTAGGTGCAAAAGTTGCCCAGGCTATACGCTATTAAGCGGTTGTTGTACAGCTCCATTGCCCTGCTTACGTGCGGCCCATTGCCAAGTATAACGTCTGCGCCGGCATCAATAGCTGCATGGGCAAAAGCATTTACATTTCCCCGGCGCTCGCCGTTGTAAGATTCGGGCGTGCAGGAAACGTGCTCGAAGCTAACCCCTTCGCCACCCCCATGGAACGATACGATAACAATATCGCTTTGCTTTTTCAAATCCTTTATAATAACCGCCGCGCCCGCAATATCCAGCAGCGATACGGTTTGGCTGTTTGGCGAAAACGCGCAAAAGCCATATTTGATCCCTTTGATAGTAAAGGTTTTGGTTGGCGATGTTTTTAGCCCGGCGTAATGGATGCCCAGGCTATCTAAAATTTTTACGGTTGTGGTGCGCCCCTTCAACCCAAAATCGTTGCTATGGTTATTGGCAACGCTTAAAATATCAAAGCCGGCATCTTTAAAAATACCGCCATAATGCTCCGGCATTTTAAACAGGTACGGTTTGCTACGGAATTTTAGTTTCATAGCAGCAGGCGCTCCGCTGTCTATCAATGCACCCTCCAGGTTGCCGAACGCCACATCGGCTTCGCGCAAATCTTTCAATGCAAATTTAAAACTGGCTTTACCGCTATCAGGCGGAAGTGTGTTACTGTTAGGATAAGCTGTACCCAGCATCATATCGCCAACGGCTGCAATGTTTATGGCGGTATCGGCAAGCGGTGAAACGGCGGTATCTGCGGGCGTCGTTTTTTCGATAGGTATAACGGCAACCGTTTTAGTGGCCGTAGGAACGTTGCAGCCCGCAAAAAGAAGGTTGGCGCAAAACGGGAAAATGAGTAGGGAACCGGTTTTCATGGACAAAAAAAATCCCTCCATATTAGGATGGGGGGATTAATAGAAATATAATAATTTAGGTTTAATCAGTTATTGTCGGGGCCGGGTACGTCGGCGCTGCTGCTGGTCAGTTCGTTTTTAAACGACTCCAGCATGCGGCCACCTTTATAAAAATAACGGCTGTAGTAAGCATCATCAAGGCTGCTAATGGCAACACCGCGCGATGATGCATGTGCAAACCTGTTATTGCCTAAGTAAATGCCAACATGCGAAATGCTGCGGCTGTGGATTTTAAAGAAAACAAGGTCGCCCTCTTTCAGGTCATCTTTACCAACCGGATCAACCATGCTAAAAATGTCGCGTGAGCTGCGGCGGATGGTTAGGTTGAAAACATCACTGTACAATTGTTTGGTAAATGCTGAGCAATCAATTCCTTTTCTCGAGCTACCGCCAAAACGGTAAGGAGTACCAATCCAATCGTGTACGAAATTGAATAATTTCATATTAGAGGTTGCCGATAAGGCCACGCCCATAATTTGTGAGAGGTAATCTTTGGCTAATGACTCCTGGTCGTCAGATTCAACGACCGGACTTGGAACACTTTTTGTTTGAGCCTGTGCGGCTAAAACGCTCATAAATAGTGCAATAGCAAGTGCAATTTTCTTCATTTAATCTCTTTTTTTGTTGATTAGGGGCAACAAATGTATATTAAATCAGACAGTGTGTCTATTGTTAGATACAAATCTATATAATTAATCTAAACCACCAAATAAATTATGAAATATTTTTCATGTTCGTTGTGGTAAATAATATTAACCAATGTTAATAAAGTTATCGTTAAAGTGAATATTCTTAAAAGCGATAAGTGGCTAAACGGCTAGTTTTCAATGCATAAGAATTTTTGGCCGCTGAGCTCGATGGATGGCAAGGTTGTGGAAAATTTCAATTTTTAAAATTTACATGGTTGTATGGCAGCATGGTGATTCAACCACAAAGCGTTGTTACCAGCTATTGTCGTTCCTGATATCTCTAAAAAACTTTGGAAATTGTGATGATCTAAATACTGAGCGCTTTAAAAAAAAACACAGGAATTATTATTACGGAAAACCCCTGTATCGCACTCCTATAAAGCGTGCTATTTACACACTATCCAAATGATATTCCGCTTTTAGTTAAAAATGCGTTTTCAGCTTAATAAGGTTATATTTATGTTAAATAAATCTTTACAACAAATTCGTTGCAGTTTCGGTTATTTGCGAGATATAATTAGATTTGCATATTCTCTTAGAATTGTTTTTAATAAATGAGTTCAATCGAAATAACTAAAGACACCTACCTGATGTGGTATGAGTCTATGCTACTGATGCGTAAGTTTGAAGAAAAAACCGGCCAGTTATACGGCCAGCAAAAGATACGCGGATTTTGCCATTTGTATATTGGGCAGGAAGCAGTGTTGGCCGGCGCTATGTCGGTTATACGCCACGAAGACAGTTTAATAACTGCCTACCGCGACCATGCACATGCGCTGGCAAAAGGTACTTCCCCTAACGCTATTATGGCCGAGATGTATGGTAAAGCAACCGGATGCTCTAAAGGTAAAGGCGGCTCGATGCACATGTTCGACAAAGAAAACCATTTTTATGGCGGGCATGGTATTGTAGGCGGCCAAATACCAATGGGTGCAGGTATAGCTTTCGCCGAAAAGTACAAAGGCACTGATAACGTTAACATTGCCTATATGGGCGATGGAGCTGTACGCCAGGGTGCATTAACCGAAACCTTTAATATGGCCGCTT
The DNA here is from genome assembly GCA_965649995.1 of uncultured Mucilaginibacter sp. Taxonomy (GTDB): domain Bacteria; phylum Bacteroidota; class Bacteroidia; order Sphingobacteriales; family Sphingobacteriaceae; genus Mucilaginibacter. Next base: position 15 of record CBFGNE010000361.1, on the reverse strand, counting down.
TATGGAAACTCCCCG
>CBFGNE010000360.1:0-4803 GCA_965649995.1 uncultured Mucilaginibacter sp. | reverse complement strand
CTCGAAACTAAAAGGAGTAAAATACTTTGGTGCCCCTGTTTTTATATCGACAGATGCCAAAGCCATTTCTCCTTTTTGGTTACGTACAGCGGTTATTATCTTATCATCACCATAAAATTTGGGGTGAGTGTAAAACAACTTTTCCGGATTGGGAACCGCTGTGAGCAATTTGCCGTCTCCGGCATCTAACAAATGTAACGCACTCTTCCCTGTCGGTTCCACATCAACAGCTACGATAGTTTTGCCATCATTACTAAATACCGGCGAAAAATATTTGGTTTTACGGGTAATGCGGCGTTGTTTTCCGGAATTTATATCCAGCACCACAACTTCGTTATAATTGCGGTAGCCCCAGCGCAGGTCGGGCCGGTAGGCAGCATAAACCACCTTGCCATGATGGTAAGTAAAGTAGTTGTCGGTATTAATATCCTGTACAGCAATGCTGCGTTCTTTCCCTCTGACTCTTACAACAAATTGTGGAATGTGGTTATAAGTGGTTTTTAAATATAAGAGCGTACTATCATTGAGGTACGCCGGATATTCCTCGTTAGCCATAAAATGTTGATGAGGATTATCCGCGGTTACCTCTGTCATTGGAAAAAGGTTTTTCTGGAAATGCAGCATCGCATTTTCATGAAAGGCTTTGTACTTTACTCCCGAATATTTTTTAATAGCATTTTGAAAAGGATAAAACCCGGTATTGTATGATGCGGCATCATGCGTCACCTTCGCCCAAAAATCATTGCCGAACTGCTCCCGTCCATAGGCTACCATCATGTAGCCGAGCGGATAATGGTCGGGGATGTAATCCACATACGAGCCGTTGCGCAGCTTCATCCAGCTGTAATCCTTTCCGGCCGCCCAAAGCGCGCGGAAGCCATTATAAAAATAAGGCAGCCTGCCCCTGCCCTGTTGGGTTACCAGCGTTTCGTTATAAACGGCATCACCTTCGAAGAACCAATTTGGGATGGATAGGTCGTTCCCCAGCGCCTGCCCTCCCTCGCCAAAAACTACGCGCAGCACATGCGACAACCCCACATTAAAATTATTGTATTGCTGCACGTGCCTGAATTCGTGGATAGCCAACTGCCCCGGCCAATACAAGCTACCGATCTCGAAACTGTTTTGCGAGGGCGTTAAATAAAACTCGCTGCGGAATGGTGCCAAACCCACATAAGCGTTGGATATGGTAGTTTGGTTTTGCAATACAATGCTTACCTGCTTCTGTTTAAAACCAATGCTGGGCTTTATTTGCGGGTTAATGTATTGAATGATATTGGCAACCTGCGTAGCAGCAGAATCCATCCCCTCGGGGAAGATCACTTTGGTTGCCGGGGTGTTTACCTGCTTCCATTTAATAGATGGCGGGTTGCCGCCAAATTGCTGGGCCATTGCGGAAGTGGCGGTAATGAGTAGCAGTAGCAGGGGTTGGCAGACGCGGTGTAACATTAGGGTGAAAGTAGGAAAAATGTTTTTGTCTGAACTCGAATTTTTCGAATTAGGAGAATCGATTTAATTAGCACGTCATTGCTGTACGAAGCAATCTCTGCACAGGACAAGCAACCGTGCAAAGTGGATATGCTTGCTTAGAGATTGCTTCGTACCTCGCAATGACGACGGGCTTAAAATCCGAAATCCAAATGACATTTCCTCCCGCAAAACTAAGTACATTTGCCCTTTGTTATTGATACATCATGGCTAAAGTTTCCATCAACCTGGCAACAGGTTCTATACAGAAAGAAGATATTATTGTAGGTATCGACCTGGGCACCACCAATTCGCTCGTGGCTTTCATCGATCCGGATAAAAACCCCAAGGTAATAAACGATACGGGCAAAGGAGTTTTGGTGCCCTCCGTAGTGCATTTTGGCGCCGCCGGCGATATTAAAGTGGGCAACGAAGCAAAAGAATTTTTAATAACCGATCCGCAGAACACCGTGTTTTCCGTAAAGCGCCTGCTGGGCCGCTCCTACTCCGATGTAAAGAACTACCAAAACTTTTTCTCTTACAAGATCATCGACGATGATACCGAAAGCCTGGTAAAAATAAAAGTGGGCGATAAATTCTACACCCCTATTGAACTTTCGGGTTTGATACTAAAAGAATTGAAAGACCGCGCCGAGCATGCTCTAAAAACCCCGGTAAACCGTGCCGTAATTACCGTTCCTGCTTATTTTAACGATTCGCAGCGCCAGGCAACACGTGATGCCGGTAAACTTGCCGGTTTGGATGTGTTACGCATAGTAAACGAGCCAACTGCTGCAAGCCTGGCCTATGGCATTGGCTTAAACCCCGAAGAAACCAAAACCGTTGCTGTGTACGACCTTGGCGGCGGTACGTTTGATGTATCGATACTACAGATCCAAAATGGCATCTTCGAGGTGCTTTCCACAAACGGCGATACTTTTTTAGGCGGAGATGATTTCGACCGTGCCATTGCCGATTACTGGATAGAAAAGAACAACATCGATAAAACCGAACTGGCTGAAAACCGCGAGCTTACCCAGCAGCTTCGCCTGAAAGCCGAGGAAGCCAAGAAAGCGTTTGCACATCAAAGCCTTTTCAACGAAAAGATTGGTGAGATCTGGTGTACTATCGACCGTAATACTTTTAACGAGCTTATTCTGCCCAAAGTGCAGCAAACCATCACCGCCTGCCAAAATGCGCTAAAGGATGCTAAGCTTACCATTACCGATATTGATGAAGTAATTATGGTAGGCGGCAGTACCCGCACAGCATTGGTAAAAAAAATGGTGGCCGAGTTTTTCGGCCGCCCGGTGCACGATGATGTAAACCCGGATGAAGTGGTTGCCCTCGGCGCCGCTATACAGGCTGATGTATTGGCCGGTAACCGCAGCGATATTCTGCTGCTGGATGTTACGCCGCTATCATTAGGCATCGAAACCATGGGCGGCCTGATGGATACCATCATCCCCCGCAACAGTAAGATCCCAACCAAAGCAGGCAGGCAATACACCACCAGCAAAGATGGCCAGGTAAACATGAAAATTGCCGTTTACCAGGGCGAGCGCGACCTGATAAAAGAGAACCGTAAATTGGCAGAGTTTGAATTAAAAGGCATACCCGCTATGCCGGCAGGCTTCCCCAAGGTGGATATCAACTTTATATTGAATGCCGACGGCATCCTAAAGATCCAGGCCATAGAACTGCGCAGCGGCGTAAAACAAGAGGTGGAAGTAAAACCCGCCTACGGCATTAACGACGAACTGGTTGAAAAAATGCTAATGGACAGCATCACCAACGCCAAAGACGATGTTGCAGCCCGCATGCTGATAGAAGCCAAAACAGAAGGCGAACAGATGGTTTACACGGTAGAGCGTTTCCTGGAGAAACACAGCACGCATCTTACCGCACAAGAAATAAGCGATACACACGAACACGTTACCTCGTTAAAAGCTGCTTTAGCCAGTGGCGATAAAGACCTTATCCATACCAAAATTGACGAAGTGAATAACTTTACCCGCGATTTTGCCGAACGGGTAATGGACGAGGCGATTTCCGTAGCGATGAAGGGGAAAAGTGTCTGAACCGGGATTAAATAGATTTTTACGATTTGATTTGCTAAGTTAATAGGCATATCAGATATTTAAAACAAAATGCTTGCCGATACGTCATTGCGAGGTACGAAGCAATCTCCCGATGAGCAGGGCGGATATGCAAAGCTTAGAGATTGCTTCGTACCTCGCAATGACGCTCTAATAATAAAGCACATCATATAAATACGCACTTGAAACACATCTTCCGCATTTTAACCGCGTTCTTCATCGCATCCACCTTCACCGCATCCGCCCAAACAACAATTAAGGATACAACCTTAAAACCCACCCTCGATACTGCCAAATACGATTCGCTGATGAAGCGGATGGCCAATGGCGATAAACGATGGCCGGTGAAGAACGCGCCACTACCGTTGCCGGGTGCCATATTGCCTTTTAAACGCATCGTAGCTTACTATGGAAATATGTATTCCAAAAACATGGGCGCGCTTGGCCAGTACGAACCTGTTGAAATGCGCCGCCGGTTAATGGCCGAGGTCAAAACCTGGGAAGCTGCCGATACCCTTACCCCTGTTATCCCCGCCCTGCATTATATCTGCGTAACCGCCCAGGCAGATGCCGGCCGTAATGGCTTGCACAACCTGCGTATGCCTTTCAGCCAGATAGATAAGGCGATAGAGATGGCCAAACCCATCAATGCGCTGGTGTTTTTAGATATCCAGGTAGGCTTCAGCACGGTGCAAACCGAACTGCCTTTGCTGGAGAAATACCTTAAAATGCCCAACGTCCATTTTGGCATCGACCCGGAATTTTCCATGAAAGAAGGCAGCGTACCGGGCAAGCGCATCGGCACGTTTGATGCCGCGGATATCAACTTTGTAACCGATTACCTCAGTAAACTCTGTATAAAATACAACCTGCCACCTAAGGTATTTGTGGTGCACCGTTTTACAAAACGCATGGTTACCAACTACCAGGATATCAAACTACGCAACAACGTACAATTTGTAATGGATATGGATGGCTGGGGCGGCCCCGAACTGAAGAAAGGCACCTACAAATACTTTGTACAGGGCGAGCCGGTGCAGTTTACAGGGTTTAAGCTTTTCTATAAAAACGATATCAAGAATGCACCAAACCGCATGCTGACGCCGAAAGAAGTTTTGAGTTTAAAACCGGCACCGCTTTACATACAATATCAATAGTGTTTCGCAAACTGTTCCATAAATCAGATAAATTTATGTTTATCTTAGAATTCCTCCGATTTTTGAAGATTTTTAACGGT
>CBFGNE010000359.1:0-4811 GCA_965649995.1 uncultured Mucilaginibacter sp. | reverse complement strand
TTGGGTACGCGGCAATTATCAAATATCATCTCGGTAGTTTCTGATGCACGCATGCCCAGTTTGTTCTCTTTTTTACCAGCGCTAAAGCCAGGCGTACCCCGTTCAATAACCAGGGCGGAGATCCCTTTAGAATCGCCTTTACTACCCGTACGCACCATTACTACAGCAACATCGCCGCTTTTGCCGTGTGTTATCCAGTTTTTCGATCCGTTTACAATGTAGTGATCGCCATCCAATACGGCCGTAGTATTCATACCCATCGCATCACTTCCGGTGTTAGCCTCGGTTAATCCCCAGGCACCCAGCCATTCGGCTGTGGCCAGTTTGGGTAACCAGCGTTGCTTTTGCTCTTCGTTGGCAAATGCCAGTATATGGCCGGTACAAAGCGAGTTATGCGCCGCTACCGATAAACCTATCGAACCACAAACTTTGGCTATCTCTACAATAACCGTTACATATTCTGCATAGCCAAAGCCCGAGCCACCGTATTCTTCGGGTACCAAAACGCCCATCATGCCGGTTTCGCCCAGTTGCTTAAACAGCTCCAGCGGAAAATGCTGCTCCTCATCCCATTGCATAACATTGGGGCGGATGTGCTTTTCGGCAAAATCTTTGGCCATCTGGCCTATCATTTTTTGGTTATCGCTGATAGAGAAATCGTAGCCTGCAGGAGTATCGGTTAGTAAATGGTCCATTTTAAAATATAGGATTATAATTGGTGCGGTAAAGATAGCGATAAAATACTATGCATGCATAGTATTTTATCGCTATCTTTTTTTTCTCTCTAATAACCTTATTTCAAGTAATAAAATCGGAAAATCTTTTTATAATTCATTAAAAAGGCGCCCCATGTTTGAAAAAAAATACCTGTATCTATTTATAAAAATCAAATTATTGATAAAACATATCAAACTAATCTAAAATATTACGATTTCAAATCATTATTTCACGTTAATTTCATAGAAAAGACGTTATTGATGAAAATAACACAATAAAAACTCAAAATAAATATCAATTTATCATGCTAACGCCAGCAAATAATTAAAAATAACATAATTATCCCAACCTTTTTTTAGAAACTACAATAAATTGGCAGTAGTTAACACACTGTTTTTACAATTAAGGTAAAAATTCCAAGCGAATTGTAGTATAAATGTTACAATAGTATATTGTGTGCATTAACTTTTCACTTTAACTGATCTTTTCATGAAAAAAAACTTATTCAAAAACCTCATTGGGTTGCTGATAGTCTTTTCCGGACTGTCTGCCCATGCCCAAAACCGGACTATTACGGGGACCGTAGTGGCCCAGGACGATGGCTTACCTATACCCGGGGTAAGTGTTGGTATTAAAGGCACGAGTATTGGTACGCAAACATCGGCAGACGGTAAATACTCTTTATCAGTTCCTTCCGGAGCAACTACTTTGTCATTTAGCTTTATCGGCTACAGTACCGCAGAAATGCCCATTACCGGCAGTATCGTCAACGTACGATTAATAACAATTAACCGGCAACTTACAGAGGTTGTGGTTACCGGTTCAGGTGTTGCTACCAGTAAAGCCAAGCTAGGTATCTCAGTGGAATCCGTATCCTCAAAAAATTTGCCACAGGCGCCTACTGCGTCTATTGACCAGGCATTGGTTGGTAAAATTCCGGGGGCACAAATATCATCGGTTGATGGTACGCCAGGTGCCCGCACAAACATTGTGTTAAGAGGTATAAACACCATACAACGCGGTACTTCCCCAATGATTTTAGTTGATGGAGTGGAATCTCGTGCTACCGATATCAGCTTGCTTGATCTAAGTAACGTAGATCACATCGAGGTGGTGCAGGGTGCTGCATCATCAACAATATACGGTGCGCAGGGCGCTAACGGCGTTATCCAGATCTTTACCAAAAAAGGCCAGCAAGGCAAACCGCAAATTAATGTATCGAGCAGTGTGGCAGCCGGTAGTATTATTAATAGCGGCAATGTACACCAGGCAAAATTAACCAGCTTTAAAACAGATGCCAGCGGCAATTTTGTAGATAATGATGGCAATATTATAGCACTGGATGAGAACGGGACCTTTTCCGGTGTAACCTGGGCTTTCCCTGCCGGTAACGGAAACCCAACAGCGATGTCAAACCCGCTGAATATTGCTGATAAACCTTACGGCACAAACCTAAAATACTATGATCACATCCAGCAGCTCTTCCGTACGGCATATACTACCAATAACAGCGTAAACGTATCCGGCGCTACAGAAAAGTTTGATTACAATATTGGCGCAACCAATAACCATCAGCAAAGTACCATTCGCACCAACGGCTATAACGACCGAACAAATCTGGTGAGCAATTTAGGTATAGAGCTTTTCAAGGGCTTTACCTTAAGATCAGTAACACAGTTGATCTACAACCGCAGCACCCTTAACAGGAGTTTAGGCGTGGGCAATTCAGGTGGGTTATTTAACGCGTTGAACGCCTCACCTTTTTACGATTTTAACCAAACACTGGCAGATGGCACGCTTCCGTTTTCTTTAAACTCGGGCACGGTGAGCGTAAACGGCAGTAACCCCTTTTATTATACCGAATACGGCCGTACACGCGATAATAGGGTAGATATATTACAGAATATACAGGCAACTTATAAAGTAAATAAGTTTGTAGAACTGGCCGCCAAATACGGCTTAAACTACAGTAACCGTGAAGCCAATTATATATATGAAAACCAATCCTCCAACATCGCTTCGCAAAACCTAAATACTTTCATCAGCAATTTTAACGGCGACAATACCGGTGAGTTAAACAAAAACACCTATAAAACCACATTTAAAAACTTCAACGGTTCGGCAACTATTCGTACTGATTTCCAGAAAGATTTTCATCTTAACGTTCCGATTACCACTGCAACCTTATTACAGTATGATTACCGGAAAAATGTTTATGAGGAGTTTGATACTTATGGATTAGGTTTACCAAGCTATCCTATTTATAACTTCAATCAAACACAAACACAAGCTGTAGCATTTGATTATACCGAACCGTTTGTAACATACGGTTACGTGCTTAATCAAAAAATAGACGTAGGCGAATACGGAGGTGTAGCAGGCGGATTTCGTAGTGATTATTCATCTGCTTTTGGCCAGGGTTCAAAACCATTTACTTTCCCTAATGCCAACGCTTACATCCGCCTTTCATCGTTCGACTTCTGGAAAAACAGTGGTTTAGGCCGCCGTATTTCCGAGTTTAAACTGCGAGCTGCATTTGGTAAAGCGGGTATCCAACCACAGCCCTTTGACAGGTATCCAACAGTTGTCCCTCAAAACTTGGGTACGAATCTTGCTTTTGCTTTACAAAACGCCAGCAGAAACTCTAATCTGAACGTAGAGGTATCAAGAGAGATAGAGTATGGTACCGACTTAGCGATAAACGGGTTTACAGGTAACTGGTTATCATCATTTAACCTGAGCGCTACATATTGGACACGTAAAGGGACTGACGTTATATACGATGTTGCTGTGCCACCATCAACGGGGGCCGGTACAATCAGAAATAATGCCATCGAACTTTCATCCAGTGGTTTCCAGGCTTCCCTAAGTATTTACGTTTTACGGAGTAAAGATTTTAACTGGAATGTAACTACCAACTTTAGCCATCAAACATCTAAAATTGATGCCATCAATGGCCCTACAATAATCCTGGCCAGCTCGGCAGGCAGCACCCAGCTAACTTTAAACCCGGGTACCAAAATAGGCCAGATCTATGGTTACAAAGCGTTAACCAGCCTTACCGAAGTTAACCAGGCGGGTGTTAGATATATTGCTGATGCCGACTTGGGCGACTATGAAATTGTAAACGGGAGGGTAGTTAATAAAACTACCAAAGGTGTACAATTCACCAACGAAGCCTATTCTTTTGGCGATCCTAACCCTAAATTTAACATATCATTCATTAATAGCTTCAACTATAAACAGTTAAGCTTTGGTTTTCAGTTCGATTGGGTACATGGCAGTCATCTGTATAACCAAACAAAAGAATGGATGTACCGTGACGGTATCAGCAGCGATTACGATCAGCCGGTTACAATCGGCGGCACAACTGCCGCTTATACTGCTTACTACCGCAGTATATACGCCGATTACTTTGGAGCGCGTAACGGCCCGGCCCGTAATGGTACAAAAGATTATTTTTATGAAGATGCCTCTTTTGTTCGTTTAAGGAACGTAAGCCTGGCGTGGGATTTTTCGAAGCTGATCAATAACAAAGTATTCAGGAAAGTTCAATTAACCTTTACCGGCCGCAACTTGTTAACCTTTACCAAATACACCGGCTTCGATCCTGAAATTAGCACCGGTAACTCCAATTCGGCGTTTGACCGTGGTGTAGATAACAGTTCGTCGCCAAACCTTAAGTCTTATCAAATAGGATTAAATCTTGGATTTTAATTGACCTCAAACTATTAGAAATGAAAAATTTTAAAATATTCTCAACCCTGTTTTTAACGACGGCTTTACTGGGTGCCGTTTCGTGTAAAAAAGAGCTCGATGTAAAAAATCCCAATTCACCAACCTTAGAACAGGCAAAAACCGAATCGGGCATAATCTCGCTCGCTTCCGGCGGTGTTTATATAAGCGGCTTTAACGGCAGTAATCCATCTGTATTAAACGGCTTAAATGCGCTGGGCGATAGCTATTTTTCGCAGGGCATTCAATATCATGAACTGCTGGGTGATAACATTGGAGCAGAAGCATCAAACATAAACATAAACGTTGTTAACCTGCCCGACTATGCCACTTTTGATGATGGCACCAAGGTTTCTAAC
>CBFGNE010000358.1:0-4819 GCA_965649995.1 uncultured Mucilaginibacter sp. | reverse complement strand
GAGTCGGGGTGCAATCCATCAAAAAACAACAACAAAGAAATTTTTTTAACTGAATTGTGTTGTTTTATCGTTATTTTTATTCGCCTAAAAGAAATTATTAAAGTGTATTTTGAATTAGCTGATCGCACGTATATTCTAACCAATTTTGAAACCAACATTCGCTAACAACGCCACGCCCATATCAGCCGGCGTACAAACCAAGCAGAGTTTGTACAACAGTTATGCAAATATGCTATTGGGCTACCTGTTTGAAGCGGTGAAAGATATGGTGGTAGCCGAGCAGTACCTGGTAGATATTTTTAACGAATTGCAATTTGCCGATATACAAGCCATAACCAAACCTGGCGTAAATACTTTTTGCCAGTTGCAGATGTTGGCACGTAAAAAGTGCGCCGAATTTTTAGCAACAGTTGTAGGCTGTGCCGGCCCCGACGCAACGCAAACGGGGGTGCAGATACCTAACAACAAATTTATAAAGATGATGGGGCCCGAGCAGCAACAGGTGTTTTGCGGCATCCACTACCATGGCAAAACCATCGGCACGCTTGCTGCCGAATTGAAACAACCAGAGGAAGCCATAAGGAGGATTTTAAAGGAATCGTTCACCATCATCAGAAGCCAATGCGGATGATGTGGCAGCAGTACATAGACAGCGGCATACTTGAGGCGTATGTAACAGGCTCTGCTACCGAAGCGGAGGTGGAAGAACTGATGTACATGAAGGCAAAATACCCCGATGTAAATTTTGCGCTGCAACAGCTCGAATTGGATATGGAGCACATTGCCAGCCAAATGGCCGTAACACCGCCGGCAGGCACCTGGGATAAAATATCTGACACAATAGACGAACTCATCCTGCGGCCCGAATACGACCCGCAGCAGCACAATACCGGCAAGGGCGATAGTAAATATCAAAACCGCAAAAACGATAGCGGCCCGCACTTTATAGAAGTGGAAGCAGAATCGAACCACATGAAGGTGCACAAGGCCTGGAAATGGGTGCTTGTTGCTGTGTTTGTGCTGGGTAAGCTATTTTTAGCTTGTGCTATATATTTTTATTTAGAGAACCGCCAGGCACAACAACAAGTACAGGAATTAAAAACTGAGCTAAAACAGTTGAAAAAGTAAGGGTACCTGACATTCAATGATGAAGCGAAAAGCCCGGTGTAAGAAATCCGAAGGGAAGGGTAAGTTATCCCGGCGCCCTACCCCATGTCAACTTTTTTAAACCTTTTGCCCTACCATAGGTTATTCTCTAAAAAGGAGTAGACCGCATGGCATCAGAAAAATCAAACAAGAGTGACGGCGCAGTAAATCCTTCTGGCAAATCAAAAGAACAGGAGTTAAAAACCGAGGGGCCGTTAAGCGAAAAGGATGAAGTAAAAAAGGCCGAACGAAATATGGCCAAACGCCTTAAAAAGAAACCTTAACTGTTTACAAGCAAATTACGGTTGCTTATAGCTGCTGCAATACTATTTACCAGGTTTTTTTCAGAGAATGGCTTAAGTACCACACCTGTTATCCCTACAGCAAGGTATTTGTCACGGTCTTCCTTAAGCACGTTAGCCGTTAGTGCCAGTATGGGTACCGATGCCTTTTGATAGTTACCATTTGTACGTACTAATTGCGAAAACTCTATCCCCCCCATCTCGGGCATCTCAATATCGGTAAGGATAATATCATACGAGTGGGCTTCAAAAAACTGCAAAGCCTCGCGGCCATTGTATGCTATATCAAAAGTAATGTTCCATTTTTTAAGGATGGTGGTTACCAGTAAAACATTCAGTTTATTATCCTCGGCTACTAAAACATGCTTGCCGGCAACCAGTTCGCGCGGGTTTGCTTCCACTAACGGCTCTTGCGCAACACAGGCACCTGCGGTGCTGAGCTCCATAGGCAGTTTAAAGCTGAATATAGAGCCCTTTCCTGCTTTGCTGTTTACATTAATACTACCGCCCTGCAACTCTACTATTTTTTTTACAATTGCCAGCCCAAGCCCCGTTCCCGGCGTATTGGTAGCTTTTTGTGCCGACGTAACCTGCGAAAACTCGTCAAAAATAAAAGGGAGGTGGTCGGCATCAATGCCCAGCCCTGTATCGCGTACGTGAACGTTGAGCACTTTAACGCCGGCTTGTTTGCCGTCTGTAATAAAAGCATTGATAAACACCGAACCGCGCGGGGTAAATTTAATGGCATTACTGGTGAGGTTCATCACCACCTGTTTCAGGCGGAAACAATCACCCTGCAGGCAAAGCTCCTCGCTAAAATCGAGCTGATGGTTTAACGCTATGCCCTTTTTGCCTGCCTGTACCTGCATGCCTGCAACAATATCAGCAATAGCTTCGTATGGCTTAAACGGCTCTTTCTCAAAGTTCATCTTACCGGTTTCGTACTTGCTAAAATCGAGTATCTCGTTTACCACATCCAGCAACATTTTTGATGAGCTGCGGATGGCATTCGTCTGCTCTGTTTGGGTTTCGGTAAGCTCGCTTTGGGTCAACTGCTCCGAGAAACCGATGATAGAATTCAGCGGAGTGCGTATCTCGTGGCTCATGCTGGCCATAAAACGGCTTTTAGAGAGGGCATAGTTTTCAGCCATTTCGGTATAAACCACCATCTCCTCCTCGTTTTTAAATATCTTCCAGATGTTGTACAGGATAATCGCAACAACAACTGTAAGTAAGATAACCATCAAGCCCGACAATCTTTTAAATTCGTACAGCACGGTAGAAAGATTGCTTTTTACTTCGGTTTTACTTGCCGATATATAGTGCTGCTCGGCCACCTTATACTTTTTTAGGCTGCCTATTATTTGGGTAATAAGGCGGTTGTTTATCTCCAGCATTTCGAGCTCGTTTGTGCGCAACTTGTTATTAGCCTCGTAAAGTTTGCTGTAATAATTATTGTAAACCCGCGCAACCTTTGGCGTAGGCGTCATGGTTGTAATGGTTGTATCGGTTGTACGCTGTACCAGCAACGGCTGTAGTTTAGCTTCCTGCACATTTTCTTTTTTGCCAAACAGGCGCTTAAAAAAGCCCCTTTTAACCGCCGGCGCAGCAGCTACTTTTGGCAGCGGCTTTATAGTATCTATATGCACCTCGGTTTTTACGCGGCGTACGATGGGTTGCTGCAGGTATTTGCTATCCTTATCCTTTAAATCCCTGTTTATTTTCCGCGCCGATTTCAGCAGGCTATCAGTAAGGGCCGTCAGTTTAATGTAGCTATCTGTTTTTATTGTTTTTTGGCTGATCAGGTCGCCCAACTCGGTATCCTGGGCCTGGCCGGCGGTAGTTTTATTATTACGGTTAATAGTATTTATAATGCTGTGTACACTTTTTATTTGCTTATTAAACTGCGTAAAATATGCTTTTTTTGAAGTAAGCGCATACATGCGGCTGCTATTATCGGCGCTATAAAGCTCAACAATACAGCTATCGATCAGCGCAGAATTTTCGCGCGCGTTGATCATCTGCTGAAAGCTTGTCCGTATTTTTTCCGCTTTGCTGTAATGCAGGTACAAGTAAAATGCACTTCCGGAAAGCAATACTATAAGCAATACTATAAGGGCATAACGCAACAGGGGAACTTTCTTAACACCGGCAATCATAAACAGGGTTTAAACAACTAGTAAAGGCATAAAAAACCTTTAAGTGTGATAACGTTTAACAAACACGTTTTTTACGCATTTTTCATGATGCATTGCAATGAAGATGCCACGGAGGGTTTTATTCCCAATTAGAATGCATTTTAAACTACCAATACAAGTTTGTTGTTTAAAGCAATGGTTTTAAAGAAGAGTTGTAGGAAAATGTAGGCACAAGATAAAAAAACTGCCCTGTTTACAACAAACCCTGCCGCCGGTTTTAGCAACCAACGGCAGGGTAAAAAGCATAGAATAAGACCATTGCAGCCCTAATTAAGTTGTTTTGGCACTTTGGTAATGCCTTAATTCAGCTCCAGCGTTACTACCGATTTTGCCGGCAATGCAACTACCAGTTTATCGCCATCCTTTTTAGCGCCTGTAAACTTTTGCAGTTGCAATTTGTTCGGCTGCTCAAATGTATTTACATCGGTAATGTTAGCCGAGGTAAGCACGGTGCCTTTTACGGTACTCCAGTTGATATCTTTTAGCGATGTGCTAATGTTGATGGTGTTATGCAGATCGAGGTTTACCAGCGAGATGTGGATCTTACCACTTGCATCGCGCGAGGCTGATACGTTTACTGCAGGTATTTTATTGCCATCAACTTCGTAATCGGGCGAATTGAGTTTTATGTTGAGGTATTTGGCATCCTGGTGCACCTGGTACATATCAAATATATGGTAGGTTGGCGTCAGTATCATTTTCTCTTTTTTGGTGAGGATAAGTGCCTGCAGTACGTTAACGGTTTGAGCCAGTTCGGCCATTTTAACCCTATCGCAATGGTTGTTGAATATATTTAGCGTAGTGCCTGCTATCAAAGCATCGCGCAGGCTGTTTTGCTGGTACAAAACACCCTGGCTTGGGCCCGGTTCCGGGTCGGTCCATATGCCCCACTCATCCACAACAAGCCCAACTTTTTTCTGCGGGTCGTATTTATCCATTATGGCAGCGTGTTTGGTAACTATTTCGTCCATACGAATTGCATTAACCATCGTTTTGAAATATTCGGCCTCGCTAAATTTGGTTGCCGATCCCTTTACGCCCCAGCTACCCGTTGGTATGGTATAATAGTGCATAGATACGCCCCACATCATGTTATTGGGGATGTTTTTCATCAGCGTTTCGGTCCAGTGGTAATCATCGGAGTTGGCACCACTCGCTATTTTTTTAAGTTGT
>CBFGNE010000357.1:0-4822 GCA_965649995.1 uncultured Mucilaginibacter sp. | reverse complement strand
GTTACCATGGTAGTAAATCCCTATTTAACGCCGTCGGCAATTATCGCGGCATCAGCAACGGACATTTGCCCCGGCGAGACGGTTGGCTTTACGGCCACGGCCATAAACGGTGGCACAGCACCTACTTATCAATGGCTGCTTAACGGCGGCAGCGTAGGCGGTAACAGCGCATCATTCGCCATCAATTCGCTTATCAGCGGCGATGTGGTGCAATGCGTTATCACCAGCAACGCCACCTGTACTACCGTGCCAACGGCCACAAGCAACAGCATCACCATAAATGTGGCCAGCCCGGTTAGCCCATCGGTAACCATAGCCACCGACGGGAACAATGTTTGCTACGGCACTGTGATTACCTTTACCGCCACGCCAACTTACGGCGGCAACAGCCCTGCTTACCAATGGCAGGTAAACGGCGCAAACGCGGGCACCAACCGCAATACGTTTGCCAGCAGCACGCTTGTCAATAACGATGTGGTAACCTGTAAGGTTACCAGCAATGCGCGTTGCGCCGTACCGGGTATTGCCCTCAGCAACAGCATCAGCATGGTAATAAACCCGATACCTGTCGTAGATGGCGGGGGCAATAAAATCATAGAGAAAGGCAATAGCGTGCAGTTAAGCGCAAGCACATCTGCAGGAAGCAGCGCGGATATTACCTGGAGCCCATCGGCAGGTTTAAATAACACAAAGGTACTTAACCCGACGGCCAGCCCCGACAAAACCACCCTTTACACGTTAACGGTGCGGTCGGCGAGTGGTTGCGTAAATACGGCAACGGTAAAAGTAACGGTGCAGGTGCATTTGATAATACCCAACACGTTTACCCCAAATGGCGATGGCTATAACGATAAATGGGAAATTGGCAACATTGCAGATTACGCGGATGCATACGTTAAAGTGTTTAACCGCTGGGGCACCGAAGTATATCATTCCGCAAAAGGCGCTGCCGATACCTGGGACGGCACCCGGAAAGGCAAACGTCTGCCATTCGGCATCTACTACTACGTTATCAACGTAGATAAAACCACGCCAGCAATAACGGGATATATTACGTTGATAAGATAAAAGAGGGGACTATTTGAGCTAATGTAGCGCTTCGTTAAATTAATTTAGGAAGTGTATGAAACCGATAACCATAAAGCGGCTGGTGCCAAACCCAGATACACCGTTTACCCTAACGACGGGCGCAACAGTTGGCGCGATGCCTTTGCCGAACCGGAACTGATACCATAGCTATTTTCGCACAGTAAAAAATAGATTGCCCCGGCAATTTATCGGATCAATTCACCACCCGTTCATCACCATTAGCTTCCTCGCTATTGGTAACGTCGCGGTCGGCATTAAGGGCAGTTGAAGGCTCCGACTCGCTGAAGGTGCTTTCTATGCCATCCATATCGGCAACGGCATCATCGGTGTTTACCACTTTGTTAGATTCATCGGTATTGGTGATCACATCCTGCTCGGCCGCCACTTTCGGGTCGCCGGTTGGGTGCTGTATGGGGAATTTATCTTTTAGAGTGCTTATGGGTTCTGGTATTTTTTAGGATAACAGACGGTGACGGGAGGTTGTTTGGATGGGTTGCCATTGGCATTGAAAGCCTGCCGGCATTGGTGGGCAAACATCAAAAACACCCCTCTTCTGAAATATCAGGTTTAAGCACGATTGATGCTAAAAATCAAAGAAAAACACCGAAAAACCACAGAAAAACGCTGATTTATGCAAACCGCCTTTTTGCTGTACGAAACTGTGCGAAGTTGTACGAAACTGTACGAGGTTGTGCGAAACCGTACGAAATTGTGCGAACCT
Source organism: uncultured Mucilaginibacter sp. (assembly GCA_965649995.1). Lineage (GTDB taxonomy): Bacteria > Bacteroidota > Bacteroidia > Sphingobacteriales > Sphingobacteriaceae > Mucilaginibacter. Next base: position 3,012 of record CBFGNE010000357.1, on the reverse strand, counting down.
GTCCCGGATTGTACGAACTGTACGATTCGTACAACTAAAAGTTTACACTTGGTTAGTAATCCGGCTACTTCAAAAAGTGCTCAAATGTATCACTCCTGATACCCAGTCTAAGGGTTTCCAGCGGGATGATATCTGCCGGGGCGATGTTCCCAAGGCTTACGTTGGCACCAATAAGCTTAATAAACCACACCTGTTGCGCTTTTTGGGGCGCCTCCCAAATAATGGTTTCCTCGGGTATTTGGGTAAGGATCTCATCAACCAGCCCCTGCCTTACCTCACCAGAGTCGCGGTAGATGCCAACGTTGCCGCTTTCGCGGGCTTCGGCAATTACCTTCCAACTGCCCGCCTCAATCTCGGCATTCATCAGCTTTATCCATTTATAAGGGGCAAATATCTTTTGGATGTCTTTTGAACCAACTTCGGATATCACGGTTATCTGCTTGCTCAGCTTGCGGATGTACTCGCATTTTTCATCATGCTCTATGTTGATAGAGCCATCAGATACCTCGCAATATTCCATTTGGTACTTATCCAGTATGCGGCAGTAATCGTCAAACTGCCCGCGAACAATCATGGCCTCAAACAATGTGCCCCCAAAATAAACAGGAAGCCCGGCATCTTTATACAGCTTCAACTTCGCATCCAGGTTTGGCGACACATAGGAGGTTGCCCAGCCGAGTTTCACCAGGTCGGTGTAACCAGCGCCCATTTCAATAAAATCTTCGGCCTGGCGCAAGCTAAGCCCTTTATCCATCACCATGGTAAGGCCCTTATCACGGGGTTTGGCAGTACGTTCGGGAAGATCGTTTATATGATAGTTCATGTACAGATGCGCGTTTGGTTATAGCTTATAACTAAAAGTGTTAACGCCGCAAAGGTAAGGATACATTTCAGATTTCAAATGTGCAGATGCAGATGAGGGAAATGTTAAGGGCAAAAAAATGTGCAAATGAACTTTCCTCATTTGCACATCTGCAACTTGCATGTCTGCACCTCCGTTATTTTGTATAACGGTTAATAATATCTACAATAACCTTGTTTTCCTGCAATTGGGGCAGGTAATCAAACAGGATGTAATGCTTCTCCGGGTCGGATGTTAAGGCCATTTCTAAAAAGTTCAGGGCCTCGTTGTACTCGCCTTTGGCAAACAGGTACGCTACCATACGGTAGTAAAGCTCTGCCGCTTCGGGGTTGTTTTTTATAGCTGATGAGATGATCTCTATAGCCGTGGCCAGGCGTTTCTGTTCGTATAAAATAGAGGAATAATCCAGCCAGGCATCTACATCAAGCGGGTTAAGTTCAACCACTTTTTCGTACGCCGATTCGGCTTCTGGCATGTGCCCAAGCTTATACTCGGCATCTGCAATTGCAAACCAATAATCGGCATTGGCTATATCCAAATCCAGCGCCTTTTTGTAAAAATGCAGGGCTTCAAAATAACGTTCTTCAAAATCAAGCGTTACTCCTATACCAAACCAAGCATCGGCCAGCTTAGGGTCCATCTTCACCGATTTTTTGTAGAACGAGCGCGCCTCATCCATCTGCTCCAGCTTTTCGTAGCACTCGCCAATGGCACAATAAGTATCGGCATTAGGTTGCTCGTACTCAAAAGTTTCGCGGTAAACGTCTATCGCTTCAGCATATTTTTCCAGGTTCACCAAAGCGTTACCCTTATTAAAGTAGGCAGATGCAAAGCTGTCTTTTATCAAGATAGCGTAATCGTAAGCGTCAATGGCTTTTTCAAACAAGCTTAGCTTGGTATAGGCGTTGCCCAAATTATACCAGGCGGCGTAGCTGTATGGTTCGTTATCAATATACTGCTGGTAAAACTGTACGCTCTCCTGCTGGTTATCCAAAACATCGTAGCAAAATGCCAGTTCGTACAGGGCATCCTGGTTTTCCATGTTTTGTTTAAGGCACAGTTTTAGGTAGGTTATGGCCGTATCGTAATCGCCCATGTTTTGGTAAACATAGGCAATATGCAGTAAAATTTCGTCGGTTTCTTCGGCCAGGTCAAGCGCTTTTTCATAGTTCTCCAATGCCTCAGCGTTGCGTTCCATACTCTCGTACAGGTTACCGCGAATGATGTATATATCCGCATCGCTGGCTTCCAGCATGGCAGCTTTATCCAGGGCAGCAAATGCCTCGGTCGAGCGGTTGGTTACCACCAGCAACTGCGCTTGTTTTATTAGAAATACAGCCGCAAATGGGTGTTGGTTACGTGCATATTCTGATACCTGCAAGGCTTTCGCCGGATCGTTCTTTTCGATGTAGTAGTCGATGATGTTTTCAAAAGCCTGCGCATCAAAGAAGTACTGATCGTGGTTGCGGATCATTTCTTCGTACCGTTCTACCGAAAACTTTGGATCTTCGGTAAAACCAAATTCAAATTCTTCTTCCATTCAAGTTTATTTGCAGAACACAATCCCCTGGGAGGTTTTAATCCCGCAAGGCTTAAAACATTGTGTTCAAATTACAACAATAAGCATCGTTAAAACAAATAAGTTTTCAACATACACACATTCTCAACACCCTTTTATGCAAGTGCCTGATAATAAATAGGAAGCATTTGAGCGGGTGGGCGGTGGGTTGATTTAATTTGCCCTAAAGATTTTTACCTTTGACAAAAGTAACAATTATGAGCCTGATTATTTCTGATATCTTAAATCATTTACATATAAACGACATAAACGAAGCATTTAGTACCGGCAGCAATTGGGGCAGCAGCCCTGATACTGAAGTAAAAGATATCTTTTCGCCTACCGACGGGAAAAAGATCGCTTCGGTAAAATTCGCTACTGCTGCCGATTATAACCATGTGGTAGAAACCGCTGCAAAGGCTTTTAAAACCTGGCGCACTACCCCTGCGCCAAAGCGTGGAGAAATTGTTAGGCAGATAGGCGAGCAATTACGTGCCAATAAAAAAGAGCTGGGCACGCTTGTAAGTTACGAGATGGGCAAGAGCCTGCAGGAAGGCTATGGCGAGGTGAAGGAAATGATAGACATTTGCCA
>CBFGNE010000356.1:0-4831 GCA_965649995.1 uncultured Mucilaginibacter sp. | reverse complement strand
GCAAATGGTGTCCCTAACAAATCAATAAAAAATAACGCCCTGCCCCGTCTTTGCAATTATTGAAAAGACGGAACAGGGCATTGCTTTAAACGTAAGAATACGCTATTCTAAACCATACGTGCTCCATTGCGCTACGCCTTTCGGCTCAGCGTTTCTTACTTCGGCGCTTTTAACTTCGCTCATTTGCTTATCCAGCTTTTCGGCAGCTTTTATTTCCTTGTCGAAATTTCCGGGCAGTTTGGTTTGCCCTTCGGTTTCCTGCGCCTGTGCTAAGGGGTTTTCCACATAAACAAAATCTTTACCCATGCCTTTTATCTCGCCCTCATTCCAGGGCCCGCGTACGGTGCCGTCTGATAAGTTGTAAGCGTTTTGCAGGTAACGCGGATCGGCAGCTAACACACCCGGAGGGAAGTTTGGCTGGATGCTTTCCAAAGCCGCCTCAAACATTTTGTAGTGTGTTACCTCGCGCGTCATTAAAAACGATAGGGTTTCGTGTACGTACGGGTCATCCGTAAACTTCATCAGATGCTCGTAAACCAGTTTCGCGCGCGACTCGGACGCCAGGTTGGTACGCAAATCGACAGTTAAATCGCCGTTAGAGTTGATGTACGATGCACACCACGGGATGCCCTGGCTGTTGCGTGGTGTTGGCCCGCCGCCGGTAATGATAGGGAACTGCGGGTTGGCAGATAATGCTGCGTGGATAACGCTTTCCTTTTCGGCCTTGCCGTTCATGGCAACCATTATCTCGCTTTGTTCGGCAGCGTCTTTCAAATCGCCGTTAACGCCTTTTAACAACATCTGGATGGTTGCGCCTACTATTTCCAGATGGCTAAACTCCTCGGTAGCGATATCCATCAGCATATCGTACTTATCGGGGTGTGGCTGCTTGGCCCCGAAAGCTTGTGTAAAGTACTGCATCGCAGCAGCAAGTTCACCGTTTTCTCCGCCGAATTGCTCTAATAAAAGGTTTGCGAAGCGCGGGTCGGGGCGTGATACCCTGGCATTAAATTGTAATGATTTAACGTGATGAAACATGTTAATGAATTTTTTAAGGTAAATAAAATGGGATAATTGAGGAGGGGCTAAGAAAAGAAGGATCGTGCGTCTTTAATTACAACTGAAACGGCCTTCTAATTGTTTTGGCAATTATCTTTATAAATAATTTAATTAACTCAAAACAAAACCACAACAGCGTAGTTATTGGTACGATTTTACTTATTGCGCTAACCGAAGCGTTCCCGGTGTAATGAATTTTTGTTTACGATTATTTTTTTTACAATGAATGCAACATCGCCCTGGGCTAATGCCGTAAAAACCTTGTTCCACAGGCAGGATCTTCCTGCCATTTTTCAGCAAGACATTGCCGGTTACGGTATTAAAGTACACAACCTGAATAATGCCCTTTGGATAGCCGTTACCTGCCCCAACGGAACGCAGGCAATACTTAGGCCTGCGTACGCCCCTAACGACCATTTGCAATTGGGCCGGGTGGTAAAAAACGAAGACGGCCTCACTGTTAATCTATCGGCCGGCATCGGGCATTACCGGGTAGCCCTGCAACTGCCGGATAAAACAAAGCCTTTGGTACGTTATACAACCACCTTTGTAGCAAACGAACCTGTATTGGTACCGTTTTGGCCACGAGATGTGGTGGTAACCGGGCCCGATGGCAGCGACCGCGATACAAAGGGGACGATTTATGTAAGCCAGGTGGGCACCAGGTCGGGTTTGCAATACTTTAGTATGGAAGAGCCACAATCGGGCGCTGCACTTTATTTTCAAAACCTAACCGCGCTTAACGATTATGCCCGGGCAACGGAAACCTCCTTAGGCAACACAGTTGGCGGTGACTGGCCCGAACTGGGTTTTGCCTTACCGCCAACTTTGAAGGGAAAACCAATTCCTGCTCATCAGGAAATTGTCCTCTCTGATGCTTTTATAGCCTTTAGCCCCGTAAACCCGAAGGATGAAATGGCGCAGGCCAAACAGTTTTTAAACCTGCTGGCCGATATTTACCTGCATTTGCCTAAGCCGGCTACCCAGTATTATAACTGGCCGGGCATGGTAGATAAAGGCCTGCACGATTTGGAGTTTAGCCACGGGTGCTGGTCGCACGGTGCGGGGCAGGATTACCTGAACGCCTACGTGGCCGATTATGCTACACCACCGGAATTGATGGTGCAGATGGCCGTGCTTTTGCCGCTTACCGACTATTATGACTGGTGCCAAACCGACTTGCCGGCCATACAAAAGATAAAGAACGGCTTAGAGGCTTTTTATAGTGAGGAACTTAAAACGGTAGTACGGTTTTTACCGGCTTTGGCTGATGAATTGAGCGGCGACGAAGAGCAATTGCAGCCAAATGTGATGGATTCCTGGTACCTGCACCACCCTTTGCTTAATTTGGGGCGGTTGGCCATCCGTGGCGATAAACAGGCCGAAAAGTTGTTTTTAAATTCGCTTAATTTCACCATCAAAGTGGCCCGGCACTTTAACTACGAGTGGCCGGTGATGTATAACATGGAAACGCTGGAAGTGGTAAAGGCAGAAACATCGCCCGGCAATGGCGGCGAAAAAGACGTGGCAGGCTTATATGCGCTGGTAATGCTACACGCCTGGCAATTAACCAACGAAGAAAAATACCTGCGCGAAGCAAAAAAAGCAGCGAAAACACTTCAGGGCAAAGGTTTTGAATTATTTTACCAGGCCAATAATACCGCCTTTGGCGCAAATGCCATGTTATGGTTATATAAGGAAACCAGGGAGCAGGTTTACCTCAATCTTACCTACCTATGCCTGGCCAATATTTTCAAAAACTTTCAGCTTTGGGAGTGTAGTTATGGCTATGCCAAGGATTACCCAACCTTTTTTGCCATGTTCCCGCTAAACGATGCGCCATACACCGCCGCCTACGAGGAGCAGGAAGTTTTCGCGGCTTTACACAATTTTCTGTTGTATGCCGAAGGGGAGGATATCCTGCCATCGGTAGCTATGCTTATCCCCGAGTTTTTAAAATACATTGTAAACCGGGCACCGTACTATTACCCGCCAAACTTGCCGAAGGAGATGCTGTCTGATAAAGTGAAAACCGGGCAGGTAGATCATAAGCTTTGGATAGCCATTGAGGATATTCACGATGGCTGGGAACAATCGGGCACGGTAGGGCAGGAAGTTTATGGGGCCGGCGTGGCTTTTGGCATTATACCCCGCCATTTTTACAAAGTACCCGGACAAGATTTTATGATACACCTGGATTACCCCAGTGCAGATTTTAAGCATAGTAAAGGCGGCGTAAGCTTTAAAGTAAAAGGCGATGAACGTTTAAGCTGCCGGATGCTGATCATTAACACGGGTAAAACAAAGCTACCGGAGTTTACCGTTAAAACCGATGCGGGCGAATTAAAAGGGAAAGCGGTGAAGGGGGGCAATAGGGAGTTTGCAGTCAATGGAGGGCACGCGGTAAGCATCCGGTGGTAAGGCAGCTTGATAGAGGCGATTTGAAATTACCGGCATAACAGGGCCGAAATAGCAGGGTTTTTACTCCAATCATCTGCGGCATAACTATAGCAATCCCCAAGTTGGTTGCTACTGATGTAATTAAAATCAGATAGTATTACTTGCTGCCTTATACGTCTTATGATGCGTTACCCTGCACGTTATAAAAACAGCAGGGCTCGTGCACATGTGGTGGCATGTAAATCATCTACCGCTCGTAAATCGGGGCATGTGTTTTGTTATAGGTATGTAACCAAATTATATATTTATGAAGAAGCTACTTTTATTTGCCACAGCCCTAAGCCTCACGTTTTTTGCCTGTAAAAAAAATGACAATGCCGGATCTATGGCCAAAGTCACGGTGAAGCTAACGGACGCGCCGGGTGCTTTCGACGCGGTGATAGTGAACATAAAAAGTGTTGTTGTTATTACTGACAAAGGCGAGCAAACACTGGACGTTAATGGCGGGCCGATAGATATCCTGCGTTTCCGACAAGGGAAGGATACCATATTAGCGAGTAAGGATATTCCGGCCGGTACCATCCAGCAGGTGCGCCTGGTGCTGAACGATTCGGGTAACCGGGTGATCGTGGCGGGCGTTTCTTATGACCTGACCACGCCAAGCGGCCAAACCTCGGGCGTGAAACTGAACGTGCATGATAACCTAACCGCGGGTATTGCTTATACCATGCGCCTGGATTTTGACGCCGCGCAATCCATAGTATTAACCGGCAGCGGAAAGTACAGCCTTAAGCCCGTGATCCGCGCTATACCGGAAGCAGTTTCGGGTGCTTTGAGCGGTATAGTATCACCTGCTGCGTCATCGCCTAAGGTATATGCCATTATGGGTACAGATACCGTAGGTACGGTAAGCGATGCTACCGGTAAGTTCTATTTTCCGGGGCTAAGTGCCGGTACCTACAGCGTAACATTTGTACCGGTAAGCCCTTATGCTGTTAAAACGGTAACAAATGTGGCCGTTACCACCGGCAGCGTACAGGATATGGGCACCGTTGCGATTACCCAATAAAATTTGCAAGCAATTACTCTAAAGCGGCTATCCTGCAAGGATAGCCGCTTTTTTTGCGCCCGGCTATTTTTTTGCGGCGCTAATAGTTAGCTACTATTTGATGTGGTTTGAATGAAATTTTATTACCGAAAGCCGCATTTATTCTGATCATTCGTAAATGCTTTAAATTCGGGTTCAGGCAAAAAAATACTATTCCTGCCTCTGCAATAACGGCAGCGATACAAAAAACGATGCACCCATATCTTTGCCTTTGCTTTCGGCCCATATTTTACCGTTGTGTAGCTCTACCAGTATTTTGGCGAT
>CBFGNE010000355.1:0-4832 GCA_965649995.1 uncultured Mucilaginibacter sp. | reverse complement strand
TCTTCCCTTCCACAGTTTCCGCATCAATCAAGCCATCAGTCAGCATAAAAAGTTGATCGACAGCGTTTAATTTGATCTCTATCTCATCAAAATCCCCATCCGGCATCAGTCCAAGCAACATGCCTGAGGAACGAACCTGCCGCAGGCCCTTATTCAAAATATCGTAATATAACAAAGGCAGATCCCCGGCACCGGAGTATTTTATCGTGGCTAATTCTGTATCAATCAGCACCAGCGAAAGGCTCGACAATACGTCACTCACAACCGGATCGTGGTACAGCACCGAATTAATCTTCTGTAGTATGCTTTTTGTTGAGAAGTTACCCTCGGCAATGCAAATACGCACCGCAGCACGTATATAGCTCAAAAACCCGAACGAAAAGTACCAGGCGGCCCATTTTTTCCCCATTACATCGCCCAAAACAATAAAGGTGTAGCGCTCATCTATTTTAATAAAATCTATAAAATCGCCCCCCGGGTAATTCTGGAAAGGCTTGTGCCAAAAATCAACTTCAAAACCCTTTACCTTGGGTATTTTTTTTGGTACCGAGTGTAGGTTGAGTGCCATAGCGGCTTTACTCAATTCCTTTAGTGTACGTTCGTGCTGCTCGCGCACAGTGTTCAAAAAGTTATTTATTTTGCTAACGACGACCGGTACAGGTGTGTCTTTCAGGATGTAGTCTACTGCTTCCAGGTTAATACCTTCAAGCATTACATCGTTATCCACCTCACTGGTAAGGAACATAAAAGGAATATCTTTAAAATCGGTCTCCATTAGCCCCTGCCGAAACTCGAAGCCGTTAACGTCGGGCATATGGTAATCTGATAGGATAACATCAGGCCGCTCCTGTTTTAGCAGCTCCATGGCATGTACTGCAGAGTTGGCTTTCATGCATCCGAATCCTTCCTTTGCAAGTGCCCTGCCCATCATTTCCAGCACCAGGGGGTTATCATCAACTAATAAAATCTTTTTAGAAACCGGCATGCGTATCATTTAATGGGCCTGCGTTTTAACACAGCGCTCAAAAACAAATATACGCCTGTAAAAACAATAAGCAGCGATATGATATCCATTAAGGTTACGCCATCGTTGTCATTAAAATAAAACACCGTAAACATCTCGAAATAAGGGGGTGCAGGCATAATGATCATGGCCATTCCCAGCGTTATCATAATAACGCCTATTATCACCACAACGCCTTTTTTTATGCGCTCGTGCGTAATAAATTTTTTAGCCACCACGCTATCCAACTGGTGTTGCGATAGCAAATACTCAAAGTTATTCAGTAATTCCAACCTGTCTTTTCCTGTGTCTAACTCCTTAAAAGCTTCTATCTTTTGCGGTAGTGAGGCTTCATCAAATGCATGCAGCACCTTTTGTTGTATGGCTTTTGCACGGCTTGCATCTATCACGCCCTTTTGGAGTAAAACAATTAGCTCCTCTGCTTTAAATTCAAGCATGGCGGCGTCATCTATAACTTGTTTGCTCTCCAATGGATTAATTACTTATAAAATGGTTAACTTTTATTAATATTATAGCGTAAAACATACAATACTTAATTCGCATGAAAAGGGTTTCCGTAGTCACCATCAACTTCAACCAGGATAAGATAACCGAAGAACTTTTAGATTCTATCGCCGAAACAAATACCTACGAAAACCTGGAGGTAATTGTGGTTGATAATGGCAGCACCGTTAACCCCGTGCCCAAATGGGCGCCTAAATACCCTACTGTGAAGTTTATACGGTCTGAAGTGAATTTGGGTTTCTCCGGCGGCAACAATTTAGGTATTAAACCTGCAACCGGCGACTATTACTTTTTGGTGAACAACGATACAGAGTTTACCGAGGGGCTGGTACAAAAACTGGTAGATATTTTGGACACCCATCCTGAGGTTGGCATTATATCCCCTAAGTTAAACTACCATTTTGACAAAACGCTGATACAGTACATGGGCTTTACCCTAGTTGATTATTATACTTGCCGTAACCAGGCGGTTGGCAAAAACCAACGCGATGAGGGGCAATACGATAACTTTTTAGGGCAAACGGGCTACTGCCATGGCGGCGCCATGATGGTGAAACGCGAAACCTGTGAAAAAGCGGGCTTAATGGCTGATAACTTCTTTATTTATTACGAGGAAGTGGATTGGGGCGAGCGCATCAACAAATCGGGTTACCAGGCCTGGGTACGCGGCGATGCGGTTATATACCATAAAGAATCGATGACGGTGGGTAAAAACAGCCCGTTTAAGGAGTATTTCATGAACCGAAACCGAATCCTCTTTATCCGCCATAACGCGCCCGCCTTTAAGGCATTTGTGTTTTATATATACTTTGCGCTGATGGTTGTGCCGCGCAATATTGTAAATTATATTAAGGACAAACGATATAACTTTATCGGCATACTTTTCCGCGCTGTTTGGTGGAATATCATTCATAAAAAGACCAGTACCGAATTGGGCTACACCATAAATAAGGTTTCATGAAAATTGCATTCTGGCTTAGCCTTTTTATAGCTTTCTACACCTATATGGGTTATGGTATATTATTATTTATCATTGTAAAGCAAAAACGAGCGATTAAGGGCCGTAAAGTGGTGGCCGACGTTACAGACGACCGGTTACCCGAATGCACCCTCGTAGTAGCCGCGTATAACGAAGAGCACTTTATTAGCGAAAAGATAACCAATAGCTTGGCGCTCAGTTACCCTGCCGGCAAATTAAGATTTGTTTTTGTAACCGATGGCTCGTCCGACGGGACGATGGATATCATCAGACAGTACCCCCAAATACAACTGTTGCACCACCCCGAACGCGCCGGTAAAATAGCAGCGGTTCATCGCGCTATGGAGTATGTTACCACCGACGCTGTAGTGTTTACCGATGCCAATACCTTTTTAAACACCGACGCCATAAAACGCATTTGCCGCCACTATGCCGATGCAACCGTTGGTTGTGTTGCTGGTGAAAAACGCGTGCAAATAGATACAAATGCTGATGCCAGCGCCGCAGGCGAAGGATTTTATTGGAAATATGAATCTGCTTTGAAGAAATGGGATTCGGAACTATATTCGGTGGTGGGCGCCGCCGGCGAGCTTTTTAGCGTACGCCGCGACCTGTACCAAAATGTAGAGCCGGATACCGTGCTGGATGATTTTATGATATCGATGCTGATAGCTGCGAAAGGGTACCGTATTGTATACGAGCCCGAGGCTTATGCGCTGGAAACCGCATCTGAAAACGTTACCGAAGAACTCAAACGCAAAATACGCATAGCTGCGGGGGGAATACAATCCATCCTGCGCCTGGTACCTTTGTTGTTTTCGTTTAAGTACCCCCTGTTGTCGTTTCAATACGTTAGCCACCGGGTTTTAAGGTGGACGGTTACCCCTTTCTTTTTGATACTGGCATTCTTCACCAATTTTGCTTTGGTTTTCATGGTAAAAGGGATTGTGTACGAGGTGTTATTTGCCGGGCAGATTTTCTTTTACCTGCTGGCTTTCCTTGGCTTTATCATGGAAAAAAGGCATATACGTGTGAAGGCTTTGTTTGTACCTTATTATTTTTGCGTGATGAACTATGCCGTTTTAGCCGGCATCATCCGCTATTTCACTAAAAAGCAAAGTGCTATGTGGGAAAAGGTGCAGCGAAAGGTCTGAACCAGGATTAAGCCGATTTTTACGATTAATGGATTTGATTTGCAAGTGGCTAATACTTAAATATTGGCTATCAACCGCGAACCATCATCCCCGAATTAAAACTCACTCCACTCCTTTTACCTTCATTTGCATGGTGTAAATAGCCTTGGAAGCCGTGATAAATAGCACGTCCCTATTCCTGCCACCGAAGCAGAGGTTGGCGGTCCACGGCTCGGGGATATCTATGTGAGCTATCTGCACACCGTGCTGATTGAAAATGGAAACACCATTGCCGGCAAGGTAAAGGTTGCCTTGTTCATCAAGCGTAATACCATCTGCACCTTTATTGGCAAATACCTTCCTCCCACTTAACATGCCATCTTCCTTTATATCATATTTATAAATTTTATTACCAGCTATATCGGCCACATATAAGTACTTGCCATCCGGAGAACCTACAATGCCATTCGGCTGTTTCAGGCTATCCTCCAGCATAATCGCCTCTGATTTGCCTTTAGGGAGATAATAAACCTTTTGGCCGTCCTGGTCGGGTTTGGTGCGCGTCCTCCAGGGGCGCTGGTAGTAGGGGTCGGTAAAGTAAATATCCCCGTTGGGGTGTATCCATAAATCGTTTGGCCCGTTTAGCAGTTTACCTTTATAGTCGCTCAATAGCACACCCTTTTTCTTGCCGTGCTTTACTACCCAAAGCTCGTCGTGTTCGTCGGCACAGACTACCAAGTTGCCCTTTTTATCTACGTAAGTACCATTTGGGCGGCCAGCATTTTCCATGTACATAAACAGCTTCCCATCAGTGGTGTACTCCCAAATTTTGTTATTGGGCTGATCTGTAAAAAATATATTCCCTTTTTTATCTACAGCCGGGCCTTCGGTAAAGGCGAATATTTTTGATATTAGTTTAGGCTTTTCGGTAGCAGCATACAAAGTATTTTCCTGCGCTTGTACCTCACCAAAAACACAACAAGTAATTAAAAATATAGCACTTATGTTTTTCATATTACTTTTCATTTAATAATGCCTCCTTAAACAACCCTAAGTCACTCAATGCAATACAAACCGGCGATTTTGTTACCCGCAGCCGCACTTTGCTCGCGGTAACGGCTTCAGGCAAACGTATCAACCTGTTGCCGCCAATGCTGGTGGCGGTTGCTATTTGCTTCCATTGGCCATCCTG
>CBFGNE010000354.1:0-4838 GCA_965649995.1 uncultured Mucilaginibacter sp. | reverse complement strand
CGGCTCGGCACGGAACAGCTTATCCACATCCAGCATAAAACGGTTCTTTTTGTGGAGGTTGAGCCCTTTATCAGCGGTGAGGCTAATAGTTTTTTGCAGGATAGGCTTGCCCACCTGGCGGAGCTCGTTGCCACCATCAAAGCCATTGCCCTGGAAATATTGCGGTACATTGTTCTCATAAATTTTGATGATGCTTACGTCCACCGCCTTTAGGTTAACGGCCTCGAAAGGCATCATTAGTTTGCCCGAATCGGGTAGGATAACGCCTTTGCCCGGGATGGTTACAGCAGGCAGCCTGTTCTCGAAGAAGACATTTGCGGTATAGCTTTTATTTATTTTTTTGTGGAACACGCTTTCTACCCCCTCGTTCACTGCCACGCCAAAGTTGCCCTCCAACCTTTCGGGCGAGTAAACTTTCACCACGCTGCCATCAATGGTATAAGCGGGTTCGTTTACACCGGCTATGGTGATCAGCCCGTTCAATTCCTGCCCAACCATTATTGGGTCTGAAAATTGTACGGCTACGTACTGGTCGTTATCCTGCACGGCTTTAATATCCAATACTTTAAAATCGCCAATGGCAGGCACGTCGAAGCTTTGGTTGCCATTTTTGTCGATATCCAGTCCGCTGCCATCCCAGTTTACTTTGATGGGGGCAGAGATTGTGGCGCGTTTAATGCCGCTGATGGTAAACCTGTGCAGCCTGGTTGCGGGGTTGTGTTGCCAGGTTACACTTACCGGGCTGTCGTAACTGGCGGTAAGGATTTTCTCTATCTTTTCCTGGTTTTCGGCATCGGCAGTTTGCACGCAGCCCGCCAGTTTCATCATATCGGCCGAGCTGTTGGTGGCGCTGGTGAGCCCGGCAAAGGTTACGCTAAAATCGAGCCGGATAGTTTGGAAATCGAACTTAAAATGCTCAAACTCGTCATCAACTTTTATCAATTTGCCGAGGTTGAAATCGGCGTCGTATTTTTTATCAGCGTCGAGTTTTCCTTCAGGGCGAAACTCTATCGTGCGCTCATCCAGCCAATACGCCTTACCTTTTACAGACGGGGAAAAATCGAATACTTTATTGCTGAGCTCTTCGCCCTGCGCATGCGTAACCTGTACTTCGCCCGCCAGCTTGATGCGGATGGTGCTTTGCTTGGATATTACACCGGTGGTGTACGATTCGATATACCGGCTAAAATCGGGCCCATTCTTTTTATGGTTGTGGGCGCGGACTAAATAAATGGTTAATGCAACAAGTAAAAGTGATGCTGCGGCAACAGCGGGGCCTCTTCGCGAACGGAAAAGGCTGTAAATGTAGTTCATGGATAGGCTTGTTATTTTCCTATGAATTTAAATAACTTTTATTGAATAAATAATGGGGTTGAGAAATATTTATTTAGTTAATATTTATTTGTTGTTGAGGTGATAATAAGATAAATAGTTTTGGTGGGGGGATGAGATAAGTAACAGTTTTTAGTAATGTTGATGGGTAAGGATAATGATTATCGATAAGTAAGTTTTATAACCAATTTTAAAAAGGGAATTTTTCGCAATGTTTATTATGCGTTCCCGCTGATAGAAGCGGGCCGGGCTTTCCGCTCATACTACGCAGGCCTTAGCCACAGGCCGGTATCCGCTGCAATCCCTAACGTTGGCAATTCGGTACAAACAAAAAAGAGACGGAAAATATTACGTCTCTGCATTTTTTATTCGTAAAATCAGGCTTACTGCAAACCGTACTTCTTTTTATTTAACTGCCTTGTCAAGGCACTCCTGCAATACCTTTGCAAATTGTTTATCATTAGGCGGAGCAAACATGGTGTTGTGCTCGCCGGGCATATCGTGTACATTAACTCCTTTAAGTGCATAGGGAATCCAGCCAAGGTTTTTAAAATCGTCCATGTAAAAGGTTTTCTTTTTGGCACGGAACAGGTCAATTTTTATATCAACCGGGGTGAGCTTGTAATTGCGTTGGGCAGTTTCGCTTTTCTCACGGACATCATCTGTATAAGCGGCAAAACCCACTTTATTTTTCACCATATGCGGAAATGCCTTTTTATATGCTTTCGCAATGCGGCGGCCAATTTCGCGGCTTTTGTATTCAACGGCACGTTTGGGGCCTTCTATGAACAGGATAAGGGTGTAAACTACCTGCTTTACAAAGAACCAGGCGTTGCTCAAAAAGCGTTTTAAAGGCGGGGTATGTATTTTAGTTTGGTTGGCGTAGGTATCAAACATGGCCAGCATTTTAACATCCTTGCCCATGGCCAGCATTTGTTTTGCCATTTCGTAAGCGATAAGGCCACCAAGTGAGTAGCCCGCTACCGCATAGGGCCCAACCGGGTTGTGGTTGATGATCTCTTGCACGTAGTTGGCGGCAATTTCTTCCATCACATCAAGCGGTTCATCAATACCATTAATGCCTTTAGCCTGTAAACCGTAAACAGGTTGTTCGTCATCCAAACCCATGGCAAGGGCATTAAACAGCAATACGTTTAAGCCTGCACCGTGTACTATATACAAAGGCATTTTGCTGCCCATCGGCTTTATCGGCACTAAGGAATCCCAGGTTATTAATTCCGGATTTATATCCAGCCTTGCAGCCAATTTCTCTACCGTTGAATGTTCAAACAGGGTTGCCAATGGCAGGCGTTTGCCGGTTTTCTCCTCCAGCTTGGCCATTATCTTTACTGCCACCAGCGAGCGTCCCCCAAGTTGGAAAAAGTTATCTACCATGCTTATTTTATCAAGCCCCATCATTTCCTGCCATATATCGGCAACCAGTTTTTCGTTACTGGTACGCGGCGCTACGTAGGCTTGCGAGCGTACAATGTGGCTATAATCGGGCTTAGGCAGCGCTTTGTGGTCGATCTTGCCGTTTGGTGTGGAAGGGAAGGTATCCAGTAACACAAAATCATCGGGTACCATGTACTCCGGCAATTCGGCAAGCAATGCGTTTTGCAAGGCATCCTGTTGTTGCGCAGATGGATACCCGGTTTCGCCCGAGTGCAGCAACAGGTAAGCCACCAGGCGGGGATAGCCCGGTGTATCTTCGCGCGCAATTACAACGGCCTCTTTCACATCCGCCTGTTTGCCCAGGTGAAACTCTATTTCGCCAAGCTCTATCCGGTAGCCTCGCACCTTTACCTGGTGGTCTATACGGCCAAGGCAAACTAATTCGCCATTGGGCCTTAGCTTGCCCAAATCGCCGGTGCGGTAAATTTTATCGCCCGGGATATCCGAGAAAGGGTTGTGAACAAATTTTTTGGCGGTAAGTTCGTGGCGGTTCAAGTACCCCCGGGATACCCCAACGCCGCCTATCAATATCTCGCCTACGTCGCCATCGGTAAGGCTGTTCATGGCCTCATCAACAACATAAATCTGCGTATTATCAATCGGCCAGCCCACGGTTACATCTTCGGCATCGGTAACGTGTTTTATTACAGAATAAATGGTGGTTTCGGTAGGGCCATACAGGTTCCATACTTCCTTGCTGCGGGCTATTAGTTTTGCTGCCAAATCTTTTGCCAATGCTTCGCCGCCGGTAAATACTTTTAGGGGGAGTTTTTCATCCCAGTTTACCTCCAGCATCATGCGCCAGGTGTAGGGGGTTGCCTGCAGTATGGTAATGCCCTGGTTGCGTACAATATCCAATACCGCCCGGCCATCCTTAGCGGTAAGCGAATCGGCAACAACCAGCTCGGCGCCAACACTTAAGGGCAGGTATATATCCAAACCCGCAATATCAAAAGAGATAGTAGTTATTGCCAATGTTTTATCAGCCGCCGTAATGCCGGGTTTTTTTTGGCAGCTTAATATGAAATTTACCAGGCTGTGGTGCGCAATTTGCACGCCTTTTGGTTTGCCCGTAGAGCCTGAGGTATAAAGGATGTAGGCTAAATCGCTGCCTGTAACGCCCGCTGGGGGTTGCTCCGGTATCAGGGGTGCAGAATCTGCCAGCGCTTGCTCTATCAATATTTCCGTTGTATTTGCCGGATAGTGGCCCGCGTATTTTGCCGATGTGATCAATATTTTTGCGCCGGAATCTTCCAGCATGAATGCTATGCGGTCTTTTGGGTATTCCGGATCGAGCGGTACATACGCGGCACCCGATTTCATGATGGCCAATAAGGAAATAATCATCTCGGGCGAGCGGTCTAAAGCCAGCCCGATAACATCGCCTTTTTTTATGCCTTTTTGTACAAGCAGTGATGCAATACGGTTGGCGGTATTGCTCACCTCCAGGTAAGTTAAGGCACGGTTGTGAAAGCTGATAGCAATTTTTTGTGGGAATGCCACGGCGCTCTCGTTAAAAAGGCTAAACAACGTTTTCTCTTTCGGGTAATCTACCTGGTTGTTGTTTAATATTGCTGCTTCCATATTATCGCTTAGCTAAGCAGGGGGGCTTTTGCTAAACCTATACCTTTGCTATTTAATATTAATGTGAATTATAAACAATATACGTGCGTATTTAATTGCCGGATGGGTTATGCGGCGTGTGAATAAATTTCTTATTGGCGCCCTTTAATTTAAATAATAATGCCAGCATGGTAAAAAATATCAGTGGTATTTTTAAAACCGCGCCCAATAATTTACCGTTGAAAAACTGCCCCGGCACAGCCACCAAAATGCCAATGTAGCAAAGCGCTGTTGCCGTTAACCACATTTGCCAGGACGGGCCAACGCCCGGTGTTAAAAGCGATACGATGAACATAAAAGGCATTAGCCCCAACATTAGTATGCGCGGCAGTATGGCGGTTTGGTATATCTCGTTAAAATAATCAAAGTTGCCGCGTGCAAACAATTCTTTAAAACCCGTCATTCCGTAGGTTTTCAGCAGGTTAAAT
>CBFGNE010000353.1:0-4839 GCA_965649995.1 uncultured Mucilaginibacter sp. | reverse complement strand
TTTATATAAAGCCCAAAAGGCACTGCTGCCGGTAACCATTGTTGGTATGCTGGTTGCTGCGGGCGCTGCAATAATGCAATGGAACGATAACGCACAGCCAATTTATCATGGCATGATGCTGTTTAATAATTTTTCTATTGCATTTTCAGTAGTGAGTATTGTATCTACTATCCTGATCTTAATGCTCTCTAAGGGCTATTTCGAAAAGATAAGCAACCATATCGCAGAGTATTATGCTATTATTTTATTCTCGCTGGCCGGCATAATTGTGATGGTTAGCTACCATAATTTAACCATGCTGTTTGTGGGCATCGAGATCATGTCGGTAAGCCTTTACATATTGGCGGGCATACGTAAAAATGATTTCGCATCAAACGAAGCAGCCTTAAAGTATTTCCTGATGGGGGCGTTCTCCACTGGTTTCTTGTTATTTGGCATAACACTGGTGTACGGAGCCTCCGGTTCGTTCGACCTTGATGGCATCCGCGAATATGTAGTAACCCACTCACGCAACATCGATCCGATATTTTATACAGGGGTATTATTAATTATTGTGGGGCTTTGCTTCAAAGTTGGCGCCGCTCCTTTCCATTTCTGGACGCCCGATGTATACGAAGGTGCCCCTTCGCTTATTACCGCCTACATGTCTACGGTAGTAAAAGCTGCGGGTTTCGCCGCGTTCCTGCGTTTGTTTTCTGCAAGCTTTAGTACAATTGCTTCGTTTTGGTCGCCGGTGTTACTGGTTATTACCATCATTACTTTATTTATAGGTAACATCACCGCCTTATACCAGCAAAGCTTTAAACGTATGCTGGCGTTCTCCAGTATATCGCATGCCGGCTACCTTATGTTTGCTATTGTAGCGTTAGGCGCAGCATCAGCAAATTCGGTATTTGTATATGCTACTGCTTATTCCATTGCATCCATTATTGCGTTTGGCGCATTGGTACTGGTAAGGCAGCAAACCGGCAGCGATAACTTTGAAGGCTTTAACGGACTGGCGCGTAAAAATCCGTTCCTGGCATTAGTGCTTACCATAAGTATGCTCTCTTTAGCGGGCATCCCTTTAACCGCAGGCTTTATGGGCAAGTTTTTTATGTTCTCCGGCGCATTGCTTCAATACAAATATGTGATGGTTATTGTAGCGGTAGTTAATGCTATCATCAGTATTTTCTATTATTTCAGGGTTATCATTGCTATGTATTTCCGCAGTGCCGAACGTAACGAGGTAATTATCCCGGCTTATTACAAATTCGTTTTAGGCTTTGCTGCACTGGTTACTATCGCAATAGGCATTTACCCGGCATTTATATCCACCCTTATTTAATTTAAGGCTCAAAAATTTTCCACATAATATTTGTAGTTTTACGGATATAGCTAATGGAAAATTTTTGGGAATACCTGCGAACTTTAACCGAAGCCGAATCCATTATAAGCAGTGGTGGTTTTTACCTTTTGCTTATTGTAGTATTTGCCGAAACGGGGCTATTCTTCGGTTTTTTTCTCCCCGGCGATTATCTTTTGTTCCTGGCGGGCATACTAAGCGCGGCCGGCATTATACAAGTGCCTATTTATACATTGGTACTTTCGCTGATCGGAGCCGGCATCCTTGGTAACTATGCAGGCTATTGGTTTGGGTATCGAACGGGGCCTGTACTCTTCAGTAAAAACGATTCTTTGTTTTTTAAAAAGCGTTATATTGCGGTAGCCGAGGAGTTTTACGACAAATACGGCGGTATGGCTTTGATTTTAGGCAGATTTTTCCCTATAGTTAGGACATTTGCCCCTATATTTGCAGGCGTTGTAAAAGTTGACATTAAGAAGTTTACTATATATAACATAATTGGCAGTTATGCCTGGGTAACTACATTAACACTGGCCGGGTATTTTTTAGGCAGGCGCTTTCCGCATCTGAAAGATTACCTGCAGTACATTGTAATTGGCTTAATAATAGTAACAACCGTTCCGCTGATATTTGCTTTTGTTAAAAAGAAACTTACAAAAGCAGGTAACAAGGAACAATAACAAATATACATACATATACCAAATGAGCACACAACATCCATGGCACCAGGTTTCTCCGGGCGAAAATATTCCTGAAATAGTAAATGCGATAATTGAAATACCAAAAGGGTCTAAAGCGAAGTATGAGATAGATAAAGAATCAGGTTTGTTAAAACTCGACCGGGTTTTATTCTCCTCGGTAATGTACCCTGCAAATTATGGCTTTATACCGCAAACCTATTGCGATGATAAAGATCCGCTGGATATATTGGTGCTTTGCTCTATTGATGTTTACCCCATGAGTATTATCGAAGCAAAAGTAGTGGGCGTGATGCACATGGTTGATAACGGCGAACAAGACGATAAGATCATCGCGGTAGCAAAAAACGACATGTCGGTTAATTATATTAACGATTTGAACGAATTACCTCCACATGCCATGACCGAGATTGTACGTTTTTTTAAAGACTATAAAAAATTAGAAGGCAAAAACGTCACCATCGAGCACTTGTTGGGCGTACGTTACGCGCACAAAGTTATCACCGAAGCCCTGGAATTGTATAAAACTACATTTCCTGTTTACCAATAAATAATTAATGGACCCCGCGCATTTAGAGATCAACGGCTTTTATATAATCGCAACCATATTTTTGGTGCTCCTTAACGGCTTTTTTGTGGCTGCAGAGTTTGCCATGGTAAGGGTGCGTGGTTCGCAAATAGAGCTTAAAGCAAAAAGCGGAAGCGGTGTAGCAAAAGTCGCCCGCGGCATACTGCATAACCTCGATGGTTACCTCGCGGCAACCCAATTGGGTATTACCATTGCCTCACTGGGGCTTGGTGTTGTTGGCGAGGGGGTGGTTACCAATATCGTACTCCGCGGCTTTTTAGCGGTAGGGATCACCTTGTCTCCCGGCTTTAATACTGCTGCGCATATTGTGTCTTTTGCGGTAATTACTGTTCTACATATTGTGTTCGGGGAACTTGCGCCAAAATCCTTAGCTATACAAAAATCCGTCAGGACTACGCTTGCCGTTTCGGTGCCATTGCAATTCTTCTTTGTTGTATTCAGGCCGCTCATATGGCTGCTAAACGGTTTCGCGAATTTCATCCTGAGGCTTATGGGCATCACCACGCTGGAAGGTGGCGAAGCGCACCACAGCTCCGAAGAATTGCAATACCTTTTAGAGCAGGGCAAAGAAAGCGGCGCCTTAGATTCCAATGAGCACGAATTGATTCAAAACGTTTTTGATTTTAACGAACGCGTAGTGAAAAACATCATGGTGCCCCGTACAAAGATCTCTGGCATAGAGGTTGATACGCCAACAGAAGAATTACTGGAGATACTTATAACCGAGGGCTACTCCCGTATGCCGGTTTACGATGAGGTGATAGATAAGATCATTGGCATTGTACACGCAAAAGACGTACTACCTTTGCTGGCCCGTAATGAAGCAATAGTGCTGAAGGATATCATCCGTAAGCCCTACTTTATCCCCGAAACAAAAAAGATAAACGACCTGATGGCCGAACTGCAGCAAAAGCGCATCCAGATAGCTATCGTATCTGACGAGTTTGGCGGCACAGCAGGCATGGTTACATTGGAAGATATTGTTGAAGAATTGGTTGGCGAGATACAGGATGAGTTTGACGAAGAGAAACCGATTGTTGAAAAAATAAACGAACGCGAATTTGTAGTTAACGCATTAGCGCCCATCTACGACGTAAACGAGCACTTGCCACACGACCTGCCCGAAGACGGCGATTTTGATACCGTATCGGGCTGGTTGGGTGATATTTTCGGTAAAATACCGGATGTAGGCGAACAAAAAGAATCTAACGGGTATAACATCACGGTACTAAAAAAATCAGACCAGAACATCGAATCGGTAAAGCTGGAGTTGCTGATAAATGAGGAAGATGCGGTAGATTTACATTAGTAATTTTACTATGCAGCTTTTTTATACCCCAGGCATCGATCCAACCCTCTCCCAGTACTTTTTAAGCGAGGAAGAGAGTAAGCACGCCGTGCGCGTTTTGCGTTTGGTTAATGGCGATGCCGTTACCTTAATAGATGGCAAAGGCGGTTTATACGATGCGGAAATAAAAGATGCGCATCCCAAGCGCACCATCCTGCAAATCAATTCGGTAAAAACAGAATTTAACAGGCGCAACCATTACCTGCACCTGGCGGTAGCCCCCACAAAAAACATCGAGCGTACCGAGTGGTTTCTCGAAAAAGCTACCGAAATTGGCATTGATGAGGTATCACTGATCATCTGCCAGCGGTCTGAACGGAAGGAGGCAAAGGTGGAGCGGCTGAATAAGATCATCACCTCGGCCATAAAGCAATCAATAAAAGCTTACCATCCTGTTTTAAATGAAGCCATACCCTTTAATCAGTTCCTGAAGAAACCATTTGATGGGCAAAAGTTTATTGCCCACTGTGCCGATGGCGGAAAATTGGCGCTTGCACAATCTCTTATTAAACAAAGCCGTTATTTAATACTGATTGGCCCCGAAGGCGATTTTAGCCCTGCCGAAATAGATATGGCTTTGCAAAACGGATATAAAGCCATAACTTTAGGTGAAAGCCGCTTGCGTACCGAAACTGCCGCTTTGGAAGCCTGTTTCGAGGCTAACTTTTTAAACCGGATATGAGAAAACCTGTTTTTGTTGTTGCTGCCCTGGCGCTGTTGTTATGCATCAGCAGCTTTAGCGATCCATCCTATAAAATGGGGAGGATAAAATACAATGGCGGCGGCGACTGGTATGGCGACCGTACCGCACTGGCTAACCTTATAAAATTTTGCAACGATAATCTGAAAACAAACTTTC